>JAGVEP010000469.1 GCA_020058145.1 Phycisphaerae bacterium
ACCTGAACCCAAACCCAGGAGCGCGACAGCGTGTCAATAAAATCGAGAAAACCGACCTTGCGAAACCAGAGAACATCTTACAGCACCGCTCGCACCTCCTCCCAGTGTCGCAGCAGAATGCCCACGTTCACCGCCAGGCAGAACCACGTAAACTCCAGCCCCACCTTCGGCAAGCCGCGCCGCAAGAACCGCCGTAGGCCCAGCCCGTGCTTGAGATAGCCGATCCGCGGCTCCACCGTCTGTTTCCGCAAGGCGTACCGCTGTCGGCCGGCCGCCGTGACCAGCCGCACCCGCATCCGCTCGCAAACGTGGCTGCGAAGGCCGCCGAGCGCAGCAACTCGTCCAAGAGCCGCACCGGATGATCTTCCGGCAACGCGTCCTCCAGGCGTTGGCCCCACAGGTGCAATTGCTTTCGCGGTACCGCTGACCCCCGGCTCAGCCCAATCCGTCCGCCGCCATCCGCAACCGCAAAGGTGCGACAAATATTGGTTCGTCAGAGCTGGAGACCGAAGGACCGGCGGCCGGAGCAGTTTGGCAATTGCGTCGCCGCCCCGTTTGCGGGACACTGGCGCGGGTCCGGGAGCGAGATCGCCATGAATTCCAACAGCGAAAACCCCGCGCCGTCCAAAATCCTGATCGTCGACGACAATCCGCAGATTCTCGAACTGCTGGAGGCCTACCTGGAGTCGCTCCAGGTCACCGTCCGGCTGGCGGCCAACGGCGAGGCCGCCTTGGCGGCCGTCGAATCCGACGAGCCGGACGTGATCCTGCTGGACATCATGATGCCCAGACGCAGCGGCTTCGAGGTCTGCCGGCTGCTCAAGGACGATCCGCGTTACCGCGACATCCCGATCATCATGGTCACCGCGCTCAACGAGGTTGGGGACATGGAGCGGGCCCGCGAGTGTGGCTGCGACGACTTCCTCAGCAAGCCGGTCAACAAGATCGAGTTGCTGACCCGCGTCCAGAACCTCCTCAGACTCCGCCATTTGAAGCGCTCGCTCAACCGCCACGCCCCGGAGCCGCCGGCGGTGTAGCGGCCGGGCTCTGTACCGGCCGTTCCGTAGCGGCCGGGCTCTGTACCGGCCGTAGAACACCGGCAGGATGCCGGTGCCACAGAGATGCAGCGTCCGGGCTCTGTACCGGCCGTTCCGCACCGGCCACGCCCTGCTCCAATCCAAACGCCTGGTGCAGCACTTGCAGCGCCCGTTCCGCGTCCGCAGCCGGGATCAGCACGCTGATGACGATCTCGCTCGTGGTGACGTTTTCGACGCGTATCTTCGCGCCAGCCAGAGCCGCAAACAGCCGCGAGGCCACGCCGTGGTGCGAGCGCATCCCCACGCCGATCACGCTCACGCGGGCGAGTTCGGCGTTGATCTCCGCACGCTCGACCGCGAAGCGCTGTGCCAGCAACTCGGCGACCGCGCGCATCTCGCCTTCATCGCGACCCTGGACTGTGAAGCCGAGCGTCACGCGGCCGTGCTGTGCGTCCACCGTTTGCACAATGTCGTCGATCAGCACCCCGCGGGCGGCGAGTTCGTCGAACACCGCCGCGGTCACGCCGGGCTCGTGCGGTAAGCCGGCCAGCGTGATGCAACTGATCTCAGGCTTTAGCGTCACGGCCCGCACGAGCACGTCTTCCATGCCTGGCGTTTCGTTCATGATGAGGGTTCCCGGGTTGTCGGTGAAGCTGCTACGGACATGGATGGGGACACCGAACTTCATACCCAGCTCGATCGAGCGGCTGTGCATGACGCCGGCGCCCAGGCTGGCCATTTCGAGCATCTCGTCGGAGCTGATGACGTCGAGCTTGCGGGCCGCGGGGACCAGCCGCGGGTCGGTGGTGTAGACGCCGTCCACGTCGGTGTAAATCTCACACACATGAGCGCCGAGCGCCGCCGCCAGCGCCACGGCCGTGGTGTCGCTGCCGCCCCGGCCCAGCGTAGTAATGTTGAAGTCGCTGTCCACACCCTGAAAACCGGCGACGATCACGATGCGTCCCTGCTCGAGCAGTCGGTGGATGCGCTGTGTGTCGATGGAGTGAATACGGGCCGCGGTGTGGGCGCTGTCGGTCATCAGGCCAACCTGCGCGCCGGTCAGACTGATCGCGTCGTACCCGGCCTCGTGAATGGCCATGGCCACGAGTGCGATGCTGACCTGCTCGCCGGTCGCCAGCAGCATGTCGAGTTCGCGCTTCGACGGCCGCCGCGAGACCTGGTACGCCAATTTCACCAGTTCGTCCGTCGTAGGCCCCATCGCGGACACAACCATGACGACCTGGTTGCCGTCGAGCAGCGCCCGAATCGCCCGGCGGGCCGCGAGGTGAATCCGGGCCGCGTCGGCGACGCTGGTACCGCCGAATTTCTGCACCGTAATCGCCATCGGCGCGCAGTATCACAGAATCAGCATGGCGTCGCCATAGCTGTAGAAGCGATAGCGCGCCGCGATCGCGGCGGCGTACGCGGCGCGAATCAGATCAGGCGTCGCGAACGCCATTACGAGGGCCAGGAGGGTACTGCCGGGCAGGTGGAAGTTGGTGATGAGCCGGTCGACGCGCCGGAAACGGTAGGGAGGATAGATGAAGATGCGGGTCCAGCCGGAGTGGCACCAGGCTGAGCTTTGCGAGTCCGACTGTTCGGGTGGCACGGCCGCGTCGGCCCGTAGCGTCGGACCTCCGAGTCCGACGCACCTCCGAGTCCGATGCACCTCCGAGTCCGACGGTGGTACCGGCGTCTCACCCGCCGCGGCGACGGGCGGGCTGCCCGTACCACTCGGCACAACCCCCTCCGGCAACGACTCCAGCACCCGCACCGACGTCGTCCCCACTGCGACAATCCGTCCGCCGGCCGCCCGAGCCGTCTGCAACCTCGCCAGCTCGGCGGAGCGGGCCTCAAACCACTCCGCGTGCATCCGATGCTCGCCGAGGTCATCGGTTTCGATCGGCACAAATGTCCCGGGTCCGACGTGCAGCGTCACGCGGGCGGTCGCAATCCCCCGCCGAGTGAGTCCGGCCAGCAAATCCGCCGTGAAGTGCAGACCCGCGGTCGGCGCCGCCACCGCACCCGGTTGCCGGGCGTAAACTGTCTGATAACGCTCGGCGTCCCCTGGCTCCGTGTCACCAGAACCGCCTACGCTGCGGTGGATATACGGTGGCAGCGGCGTGCGCCCGATTTGTGCGAGCCATTCGAACGGTCCGACTGCCGGTTCAGGCCGCACCAGCCACTCGCCGCGGTCGCCGCGCTCGACGAGCGTTAAGCTCACCTCGGCCCCGCTGCACGTCAGCCGTTGGCCGATCCTCAGGCGGCCGCGGGACTTGAGCATGACGCGCCAGCCGTCGCCCTCCGTGCGCAAGAACAGCCCCTCGACCTGGCCCCCCGTCTCGCGGCGGCCGAAGAAACGCGCCGGAAGCACGCGTGTGTCGTTGATCACGAGCGCATCGCCGGGCGCGAGGTAGTCCCCGACATCGCGAAAGACACAGTGCTCGATGCGTCCGCTGGCACGATCCAGCACGAGCAGCCGCGCGGCATCGCGCGGCTCGACCGGGTGTTGGGCAATCAACTCCGGCGGCAGTTCGTACTGGAGGTCGGACAAGCGCAAGGTTGCGGCACCTCACCTATCAGGATACGGGGGGGCCGGCACGAAGGCACGGAGGCCGGGTGCCAAGGCCGCGTCGGCCATTACTTTTCGCTTGCCGCGCACCGGGGCAGAGTTATACTCCCCCCAGCAGACACGGACGTCTGTGCGTGAAGGCCCGCCATGCGTTCTCCCCACGTACAAGTCACCATCGACCTCGACCAGATTCGTGCTTCCGCCGAAGCCATCCGCCGCACGACCGGCGTCGGGCTCATCGCCGTCATCAAGGCGGATGCTTACGGCCTCGGGGCGGCGCGCATCGCGGACGCGCTCGCCGGGATCGTCAGCGAATTTGCCTACTTCTCCGTTCACGAGGCGCGCGAGGTCGGCCGACCCGGGCTGATCCTCGGCCCACCCGAGGGCGAGCCCGCCGAGTTCCGCGAGCTGAATTTGCGGCCGGCGGTCGCCAACCGGGCC
>JAGVEP010000352.1 GCA_020058145.1 Phycisphaerae bacterium
GGAGTCCGACGTGTTCGCTTTTCCCAAAGCGGCGGAGCCGCTGATCTCGGCGTTGAGTGTCGCGTTTTCCCGTCCAACTTTCCAGCGCGTGGTGCTGCTCATCGTCGGTGCGATTCTGTCGCCGCGGCGACGCACCGTGACCGGCGTGCTGCAAGTGGTCGGGCCGCTGGCCCGCGGGCACTGGAGCCACAACCGGCGGGCAGAGCCCGCCCTACGTTCCGCTCAATACCGCCACAAACGCATTGATATCGTCAAAATTCACCAGCCCATCGCCGTTGCAGTCGGCTTTCAGCCGGTCGCAACTCGGAAATGCAGCCGCGTAGGCGACTGGGTCGCTCAGAGCCAGCACAAACGCGTTGATGTCGTCGAAATTGACGACGCCGTCGCAGTTCACGTCGCCGAGCGGCATGAATTCGTACGCGCCCATATCCACAAGCGGCGGCGTGCCGAAGCCGGTGTCGGGCGTCGCGGGGTCGTCCGCGAAACGCGGATTGCCGGCGAGATCGGTCGTGACACCTGCGGGCACAGCGTCGTTGCTACCCGCGTCGATGCACGGCGAGCCGGGCAGCAGGCGGGAGTCGCCTTCAATCCAAGAATCGTCGTCCCAGTAATCCGGCGTACCATTGTCATCCCAGTACCCGGGGACCGCGAACAGCGGATCATCCGCGAGGTTGCCCGTACCATACCAGCCGCCCTCGACGATGCTGTAAGTGATGTCGCACACCCCGGAGCCATACCAGTCGAAGCCGTTCCAGATGATGCAGTTGGCGAAAGCAGCACTGCCGACGCGCCAGTCGAGCATGGGGCCGAGCGGCGCTCGGTTGCCGGTGATCGTGCAGTTTATGGCCTCTAGCAACGAGCCGGGGCTCGGGATTGTCAACGTCGCGAAGGCGCCCCCGTACGTCGCCGTGTTGCCGGCAACCAGGCAATTGACCAGCCGCACGTCAGAGCTCCTATAGGCGCAGATCGCGCCGCCATACCGGGCACGGTTGCCGGTCAGCACGCAGTTGATCAGTGTGACGTCGGAACCGCCGCCGCCCCCAAACACGTCGTCCCTGGCAAACAGGGCCCCGCCGGCCCCGCCCGCCGCTACATCGTTGCCGCTGATCACACAGTTCACGAACGTTGCGGTGCTCCATGACAAGGACAGCCCGCCGCCAAACCCGCCGGAAAGAACGTGGTTTCCGCGAAATTCGCAATCCAGTATGACCCCTTGGCATCTCCACAGAATCAGAGCGCCCCCACCGACAATGCTCCAGCTGGCGCCCTGGAGCGTGTTCCCGAGGAACCCACAGCGCTCGATGAGCACACCACCCCCATCGCAATCGATCGCGCCGCCGGCACCGACAATTCCCCCGTACGCTCGGGCAGCGTTTCCGACGAACGTGCAGCCGACGATGCAGGGGGCGCCGGCGTCGGCCGGGCTGGTGACGCCGTTGCTGATGATGGCCCCGCCGCCACCTGCGTATGACTGGTTGTTGATGAACACGCACCGGTCGATGGTCGGCGATGAGCCCTTGATGGCGATCGCGCCGCCCTCGTGGTTCCACGAACCGAGCGGCGGCGGGGAATAGATGAGCGGCGCGCACCCGTTCTTGATCGTCAGGCCGGCCAGCACCGAGTCCCGTCCCTCGGCGCTGACGAAGTTGAACCCGCGGTGCCAGTTGTCAATCGCGGCCTCACAGTCCACGACCGTCCAGGCCACGACCACGGGATCGTCAGGATTCAGACTGCGGACGGTGATCGCCCTGCCGAGGAAATCGCAATCGCGATTGCCGGTGCCGGTGTACGTCACCGGCGCGAGGATGACCTCATCGCCCGCGACCGCGACGTTGATCCCCGCCTGGATCGTGCGTTTCGGGCCGCAGGTGCCGCCGTCCCACGTCGCACATAGCCCGCTCCACTCGTCGTTTCCGTCGCTGCCGTGCACATAGATCGTCCCCGCAGCCCCAATTGGCGCCAGCCATGCTGCGAGGACCAGGAGGCTCGCAATTCCGGTTCTCATGTTGACTCCTGTGTGGCACCGGCTAGTAGCCGGTGCTGTGGTGGTCTATGTGCCCATGCAGCCACACAGGCTATTAGCCTGTGCCACACGCCAATGTTGCCGGCGGAAAACCGAGCCGATCGCGCGAGCGATCGGACCAAGACCCCGACGGCTCGCGCCGTCGGCTCGGTTACCGTGCCGTCAGCAACGCCACGAAGGGATCGATATCGTCAAAATTCACCAGGCCGTCGCCGTTGCAGTCGGCCTTCATGCGGTCACAACCCGGGAACGCCTCCGTATAGCCCGCGGGATTGCTCAAAGCCAGCACGAATGCGTTAATGTCGTCAAAGTCCACCAGCCCGTCGCAATTCAAATCGCCGAGGGCTTGAACGAAAATGGGCACACTCGCCGTGTTCCGCGCGTCGCCACGCCATTCCGGCCAAGGCAGCCGCCCCGGATTGTACGTGCCCGGCCCCAGGTCCCAGCAGTATATCCGCATGTCGTTGCAGCCGACCAGCAGTTCGAGATGCCCGTCCAGGTCCAAGTCGGCGAGCAAGGGCGTGGAATAAATCGTGTAGGTGGCATCGAGCAGTGGGAACCCCGGCACCGCCGTGCCATCCACCTTGAAGGCATAGACCTTGCCGGTGTTCTCGCCGATTACGATCTCGAGTTCGGCGTCGCCGTCGATGTCGCCGACGACCGGCGACGACAAAACGCTGTACGAGGTGGGCACGGGCCAGCCGGGCAGCAGCGTGCCATCGCACTTGAGCGCGATGACCTGCGAATTGTTGGCCCCGACGACGATTTCGAGATCCGGGTCCGTGTCCAGATTCGCCAGCGCCGGCGAGCTCTCAATGGTGTAGCCGGCGTTGTACGGCCAGCCGGGCTTCACGGTGCCGTTGCGATTGAGCGCGTAAAGCAGGCCGCTGCGCAGGCCGACGACGATGTCGAGGTGTCCGTCGTGGTCGATGTCGCCGATCGCGGGGCTGCTTTCGGTGCCGAGGTTGGGCATCAAATCGAGCGGAAAGCCCGGCAAATTCACGCCGTGGCCGTCAAAGGCCCATAAATCCGGCCCGGAGACTTCCGACGTCACGACGATGTCGAGCACGCCGTCCTCGTTGAGGTCGCCCAGCGCGGGCGAGCCGCGAATCGCGTAGCCGGTCTCGCGCGGGAAGCCCGGGCACACCGTCCCGTTGATCTTGAACGCGTAAACCCGCCCGAAGTGGTTGCCGATCACGATTTCAAGCTGCCCGTCGCCGTCGACGTCGCCAACCGCTGGCGTGCTGGCGACCATGTAACCCGTGTTGAATGGCCAGCCGGGGAAAGTCGTGCCGTCATGGCGGAAGACGTAGACTTTGCCGTCCAGGCAGCCGACGACGACCTCGGGCCAGCCGTCGCCGTCGAGGTCCGCGACCGCGGGGCTGGAGTTGAAGCGCAGCCACGTGTCGGGATAGAGCGGCGCGCCCATGTACCGCGGCCAGCCAGGGACCGGGATACCATCGTGATTCAGGACGTACACGTAGTTGTCCTGCGAGGCGATGATAATCTCGAGCTGCGGGTCGGTGTCCAACTGCGCCCTCGTCGCGGAGGGCGAGACCGAAAACCCCGTGGTGACCGGCCAACCCGGCTCGAGCGCGATCTGAGCATTCGCGACAGGAGCGCAAGCCAAGACGCACGCCACACACATGGGCAGCAGATGGGGGCGCATGTTTCCACCTCCAGTGGACCGGCGGACTACGCGCTCATGCGGAGTTCAAGGCCGGTGCGAATTATCGGTCGTTTACCGCTGGAACGCGGGTACAACGTGTTTGCTTAATTCTACTCCCGACATCCGGGCGAAACAAACGGAAAGTGGAAGACGACGTTCCACCGGCAAGATGCCGGTGCCACAGTCCACCGGCAAGATGCCGGTGCCACAGTCCACCGGCAAGATGCCGGTGCCACAGTCCACCGGCAAGATGCCGGGGGCACATCTGCCGGGGTCGAGCGCGGGCGCGGCTTTCACCCCGCCTCGGGCACGCGCCAGAACCGGAGGTAGTCCGTTTGCAGGTCGAGCGTGGCGACGGTGTGCTCGGCGGCTCGGTGGAGAGCCCCAGGGTTGATAATTCGCAGCGGCCGGGCGCCGTCCCGGCCGGCGCGACCGACGCGCACATCCCGCCGCGTGTGCGTGTGACCGTGCAGCAGGTAGTCGCAGCGGCCGAAGTCGGCGGGCATCACGCCTTCGTCTGCGAGGCTGCGCAGGATTCGTCCGAAGGTGCGTTCGTGGCCGTGAAAGACGGCCAGGACGCGGCCGGCGAGCTCGATGCGCAGCGGGCCCGCGCGGGCCATGGTGAGGCCGAGCGCGGTGCCGTAGCGGAAGAGGTCGTCATGGCCCTCGTCCGTGTTTCCGAGCACGACCCAGGCTGGAGTTCCGGCCAGCTCGTCGAGCACATCGACTTGGCCGACGTCGCCGCAATGCACGAACGCTGTGGCTCCGGCCTGACGGAGCGTCTGCACCGCTCGCGCCGTGGTCGCTTGCGCCCCGTGCGTGTCCGAGAGGATTCCGAGGATCATGCGGATGATGGCGCGGTCTACGACCGCAGACCGGCGAGAAACGCCTCTTGCGTCGGGAATTTCTGCATCCGTTCCAGCAGCGTCAGCATCTGCCTGGGCGGCGGCAAGTCGTCGAGTTGCCGCCGGAGCATGTAGACCTTCTCCAGCGTCTCGCGCGGCAGCAATTTCTCTTCTTTCCGCGTCCCGGACTGTTTCAGGTCCATCGCCGGCCAGATGCGGAGATTGGCCAGTTCGCGGCTGAGCACCAATTCCATGTTTCCGGTGCCCTTGAATTCCTGGAAGATGAACTCGTCGGCCCGGCTGCCGGTGTCGATGAGCGCGGAGGCGATGATCGTCAGCGAGCCGCCGCCCTCGATGTTGCGAGCTGAGCCGAAGATCTGCTTGGGTTCCTGCAGGGCGCGAATATCGAGCCCACCGGTCATCGTCCGGCCGCTGCTGCCGACGAAGGCGTTGAAGGCCCGCGCCACGCGCGTGATCGAATCGAGCAGGATGACGATGTGCCGGCCCAACTCGGTGAGTCGGCGGGCGCGTTCGATTACGAGTCGGGCCACGCGGACGTGCGAGTTCACGTCCTGGTCATTGCTCGACGCAAACACCTCCCCGCGCACGTTTCGCCGCATTTCCGTGACTTCTTCGGGCCGCTCGTCGATGAGCAGCACGATCATGTACACGTCGGGGTGGTTTTCGCTGATGCCGTGGGCCATCTGCTGGAGCAGGATGGTTTTGCCGGTCCGCGGCGGCGCCACGATCAGCCCACGTTGCCCGCGCCCGATCGGCGTGAACAAGTCGGTGATCCACATGGTGCGCGGCTCGCCTGGCGTGTGAAACTGCAAGAACTCCGTCGGGTCGATCGCTGTGGTCTCGTTGAGCGGCGTGGGTGGGATGTAGTCCTTCGCCGGGAGGCTCTCGATGGTCTCGATTCGCGCGAGCTTGAAGCGCCGGTTGCCCTTGTTGTCCACCGGCATCAGGGGACCGCCGAGCAGCTCCCCGCCGCGCAGGCCGAATTTGCGGACGGCGTCGTTCGACACGTATGGGTCGTTCGCGTGCACGACGAGGTGCCGCTTGGGCGACCGCAGGAAGCCGGCACCCTGGTTGTCGAGTTCGAGCAGACCCTCGACTAATGCCGGCGTCGCATCGTTGGGCTCGCGGCGGCTCGCGGCGGCTGGTGGCCCGGTCTGACCGTTGTCTGTGTCGCTCGGCTTCGCACCTGACATAGTGAATCCTAAGTATTGCAGGCGAGCAGAGACGAACAGGCACTTCGGTGCGGCCGTGGGCCGCAGCCGGGGGTCGCCTCTGCCTCGTTTCCAGCATTGTAGGCGCTCGTCGTCGGCGAACCCGCGCAACGCGTGCAGACCACGGCGCCCATCCTGGCGTTGAACCCTTGCGCGTAGTCTAGCCGACTTGGCGCGGCGCGACAACACCGTGGGGACGGCCGGCGAACATTTGGGCGCGCCCCGGCACCCGCCGGTGCCCGTGTCGGCCGTCGGGGGGAGCACGTGTTCTGTTGTCCTATACGATGCCCCACCCCTTCTTGTGGAAGGGCTGGGGCACCCCGGCCTGTCGCGGATTTGGTTCGTCCGCGGCTACTGCCCCGCGGCCGCGTGGGCGGTGAAGCCGTCGAGCATGAGCTGCACCGGGTCGCCGATGGGCACGACAAAAACGTGCGCGTCGATCAGCTCCGGATGTGGCGGCATTGGCCCGGGGCCGTCGAAGTCCACGACCGCTTCCACGTTGTGGATGCTGCCGAAGGCCAGGTTGAGCAGCGCGATGGCCGTAAACGGGTTGACCCGCGTGGCGCCGTTGAGCGCGTGCGTGCCGTCGAAGAAGTCCGGCGGGCTGAACGCCGTCAGCAGGTTGATCGTGAGGTTCGGGTTGCCGAACCGGAAGGCGTTCAAGCGCGGCTTGAGGTTGCGCGGCAGCAGCGCGACGCCGTCCATGGTGCGCGGCTCCGGCGCGGCCCAATCCACGTGGTTGGGGGTCACGAAGCCATTGTTGTCGGCACGGCGGTAGTACGTATCGACGCGCGTCGAACGCCAGTCGTTGGCGTTGAACAGAAAGTCGCGGTGGTCGAAGCTGGGTTCGCCCGAGTTCGGGAGACCGTTGTTGTTGATGTCGTCGAAGTAGGGGGCCCCCGTCGCGTCATAGCTGGGGTTGGGCACATCGATGCCGTAGATGTTGGTAAACGTCTGCGCCGCAACCGGCAGGCCCTGGACATCCGTGGCGGCGACCAGCACACGCGTGGCGTCCACGCCCGGCGTCGCTTCCAGAATTTCACCGCTCTCGGAAATCAGCGCGAACAGACCCTCCTGCGGCGTGCGCTCGGTGAACAGCAGGTACCACTGACCATCGGCGGCGGCCGTCGCCACGCCGCCGTCGTAGTTCACGCGGACCGGTTCGGCGTCCGGGCCCGGCTTATCGACCATGACAAAGGCCTGGAAATCGGGCGGGTTCGTCTGTGGATCCGCCGGCAGGTCGGGGTTGTAGCCGGGGTTCGGCACGCGCAGCGCCGGCGCCCCGGGGTAGCCCGTCGAGCTCTCGCTGACGAAGTCGAAGAAGCTCGCGCCGTTGATCGGCTGGAAAATCGAGGTGTCGGTGAGCTCGAGATGCTGGGGTCGCCCCGCGCCGCTATGTAGCGGTCGGCCGGTATCCCGCGTGAAAACTGCGACGAGCATCCCGTGCTCGGTCTGCGGCCCGAACGCGAGGTAGTACTTCCCGCTGCCGCTGGCGTTGTACACGACCTTCGTCACCGCGCCGTGTGTGCTCACGGTCACGTCCACCGTGATCGCCTGAACGGTGTTATTGCCGTTGTCGCGGTGCGGGTCGCCGTCGGCGAGCACGTAAATCTTGGCCGGTCCTGAGCGGCTGAAGGGCAAATGGGCACGGGCTTCGCGGATCAGCGCCGCGAACGTCTGTGGCTGGGGCACGCGCTCCAACAGGATGCCGGCGAAGAGCCGCTCGAAGCTCGGCCCGACGGTAGCGGCGAAGAAGCTCTTGAGGAACGTGCGGAGTTGGGCCTTCTTTTGCTCGAACGTCCCGGGGTCCGGGCGATCGAGCCCGAGGGCCCGCAATTGCTGGTGGAGTTGTTCCAGATTCAGTTGCGCGCCCTGGCCGTCGGCCGTTTCGAAGACATTGAGCGGCGGCGCAGTCGGACCATTGTTGGTCATGTACGTGAGGCGCACGCCCAGCCCCTCCATGCCCACCAGCACTTCGTACAGATCCTCAAGCGAGAGCGTCTTGCCGGCCAGGTAGAGATCAGCCATGCGGCTGAGCACGTGTTCGACGAACAACGGTCCGCCCTGCTTCGGGCGCTCTGCGCCCGAGTCCGCGAAGTTGCGATCGAAACCGCCGAGCGTACTGCGGTAGATTGTGGGGCCGATCATCCCCGGCGGCGGCGTGGCGCCGGGGTTGTTTTCGGCCATGAATTGCTGCATCGTCAGGGTTTCGACGTTGGGCAGGCTCCCCAGGAAGGACAGGTCAATACCACTCGGGTCGTCGCCAACGATGAAGCCACTCTGGACCAGAATCCGTGCCGCGGCTTTGACGACCTCGTCTACGGTGGTGGCTCCGGCGAGGAGCAGATTGCCCTCGGTCATGTCCATCGCGCGGCGGGCGATCACCGGGATGATCTGATCGAAAAACGCCGCGAGCTGCTCGTCCGACAGGCTGGCGAGGTCGTCGATCGTGACTTGCTTGTCGATACCGGACTCTGCGTACAGGTGCTCAAACGCGTCGCGGATGCGTTCAACCAGGCCCGAGGCGCTGATCCCGAGCTTGCCGGGCTCAAGGCCATGCGCTTGGATCAGGGCATAGAGCTTCGCGTGAATCAGCGTGCTCAGCGGATCGCACGCCGTGTCGGCCAGCGTGCCGGTGTCGCCGCCGGCGTCCTGCGGGATGTTGATGATGGTGACGAGGTCCGGCGTGCCGTCACCGTTCTCGTCGATGTTCAACAACAGGTCGACGCCGACCGGCAGGCCGGGGATCGGCCCGAATTGACCGTTCGGGGTTACGGCGAATTCGGGGTATTCATTCCCATTTGCGTCGGTGAGCCGTTTGCCGCCCAGGTCTGCGAGCCAGCCAACGGCCCCAGCCCCCAGCGCCCGGCTCGGGATCTTGTGGCCGCTCTGCGCCGCTTGCGAGGCTTTGGTGGTGCTCAGGGTTGCGGCGTTGCCGGAGAGACTTCCCAGGAAGCTCAAGGCCAGATCGACGACGCTACCGGTCGAAGCGCCAGTTGCGTCGGTCGCGCCCGTTCCCGTGCCTGTGCCGGTCGTGCCGTCCGTGCCGTCCGTGCCCTCCGTGGTCGTCGTTTCCGTGTCCTGATCGGTGGGCCGAGCGCCGGGGCAGCCGGCCAGCGAAAGAAGGGACAAACCCGCCAGCGTCGCGAACAGTGCCTGTCGCATGCGTGATCTCCTTGGAATCCAGGATTCCCTTGATTTGTGCGGCCAATGAAACAACTGCTGCGCCCGAATCGCGCTGTTCAGCCTATCGGTAGATCGGGATCGGGAGTCTTAGAAGTAGTGCGCCCGGACAAACGCCGACCGCGAAGGGTCTGGCGGAAAGGTCGGTGCCGTGGCGGGCGCGGGGGCTGGGGCTGGGGCTGGGGGTACGGTGGGCGCAGAAGATGCCGGTTGCGGTGGCGGCGCTGCGCTGGCCGCCGGCTGGTGGTCAGCTATAATCGCCCGGCGGGTCGGGACACCGCCGCTGCGCTAACCGCGTCCCCGGTTCGTAGGAGCCAGTGCGTGCCACATTACATCACGGAAACCTGCGTGGGTTGCAAGGACGGGAGCTGCATCGACGTCTGCCCGGTCGATTGCATCCACCCCCGCAAGGACGAGCCGGACTTCGCCAGCGTGGACATGCTGTTCATCGATCCGGAGACCTGCATCGACTGCGGCCTGTGCGTCGACGAGTGTCCGGTCGACGCGATCTTCAACGAGGACGACCTGCCCGAGGCCATGGAGCATTTCATCGCGCGGAACGCGGAATATTTCGTGAAGAAGAAGTAACCCGGCCGCTGCATCAACGCGGCCGCGCGAGCCGCCAGAGCAGTTCCACGCACGCCACCAGATCGCGGCGATTGTGTTCCAGCACCGGGCGCAGCGGGGCGGCGTTCCCGGTGCGCATGAAATGCTGGAACAAATCGGGCACGTCGCTGCTCGGCACGTCGCCGACACGCGCGTGACCCAGCACTTCCTGCTCCAGCGTGGTCAACCGGCAATTCGTCACCACGCCGCGCCAGGCCCGCCGGGCCAGGTGCAGCAGATCGATGTGTACGCGCGGCGGGGGCAGCAGCACATGGTGCCGCGTCGCCCGGTCGCGAAGAAACGGCTCGTCAAAGCTCTTGCCGTTGAACGTGATCCAGGCGTCGCGGTCCGCACACAGCGTAGCCAGCGCCCGCAGGATGCCCTCCTCCTCCGGGTAGTCGCGAGCGAGGAACTGAACGACACGCAGCGGCCGCGCATCCAACGGCACAACGCCGATCAAGAACACCGGAAAACCGGAAAAACCGCCGGTCTCGATATCCAGCAGCACGGCACGGCGGGGATCGAGTTCCGCGCCGGCGTCGGCGGCCAGCGCCACGGGGCTCGTGAAGACGGCCGCGGTGGGTGCCCCACCCGCCCCGCTGGCCTCAAACGGCGTTTCCACGCGCCAGCAAGCCAAACCGCCACAGGTGAATTCGCTGCCGCCGAGAATCTCGGCGAGTCCCGTTGGAGCGCCCCTTAGAGGCGCGCCGTGCACCGCGCGGCGCCCAGGCCGCCCGGCTTTAAGGTCGTCCAACTGCCGGCGGAGATCGCCCATCAGACCACACACATCCGCCGCGCTGCGCTCTCCAC
>JAGVEP010000283.1 GCA_020058145.1 Phycisphaerae bacterium
CCATCGGTAAGCCGTATGCGGGAAATCCGCACGTACGGTTTGAACGGGGACCTCAGGAAACGGAGCCGGCGCGCCACCGCGCCTGAGGTCTACCAATGAGGACCGTTGCCGAGCTGGCCTTGAAAGCGGACGATCGACGTGCCATCGACCTCGTACAGCGCGAGCTGCGGCAGCGCTTTTCGGTGGCCCGCGTGATTCTGTTCGGCTCGAAGGCCCGCGGCGAAGATGTCGCGGAATCCGACATCGATCTGCTGGTGCTCACGACGCACGGCTGCCCGTGGCGCGAGAAGTGGGCCATGACCGCTGCACTGGGGCCAATTCAGCGCGAGTTCGGCGTAGTGTTCAGCTTGTTGATTGTGTCCGAGAGTGAGTGGTACGGGGGGCTCTATCAAGTACTGCCGATCCGGATGGAAATCGACCGGGACGGGGTGGCCGCATGAACCCGCAGGAAGCGCTGGAACGGGTCATCGCGTTGTGGCTGGACAAGGCCGACCGCTCGTTGGCTGCGGCCCGCGATGAACTGGCCGCCGGACGCTCAGATTTCGCCGTTAATCGCGTCTACTACGCCTGTTTCTACGCCTTGAGTGCCTTGCTGCTCAAGGAGGGGCGCCGCTTCGTCAAGCACGCCGGCGTTCGAGGGGCCATGCACCAGCATCTGGTGAAGACGGGGCGCCTGTCCGCGGCTTTGGCCGATTTCTACGATGCGATGTTCCAGGCCCGACATGAAGCCGATTACGGCGAGGTCGAGGTCGCCGAGGTGGCGGATGTCGCCGCTGCCATTCCTCAAGCGGAGCGATTTGTGGCCGAGATGAAACGCTTCCTCGGGACCGGGACGGCGTGAATCGTCCCGCTGACACGACCCAAACGGCCCGAGCGCTGTGCTTGGCGGAAATTGCTCGATTCTGCGCGAACTCCCCGTAAATTCTGAGCGGTTCAATGACCGTCCTCGCCATCATCCCCGCCCGCTACGCCTCGACCCGCTTCCCGGGCAAACCCCTCGCACGCGCCACCGGCCGGTACCTCATCCAGCACGTATACGAACGCGTCATGTCCGCAAAGCGGATCGAACGCTGCATCGTCGCCACCGACGACACCCGCATCGAGACCGCCGTGCGCGAGTTCGGCGGCGAAGTCGCGATGACCCGTCCCGACCATCCCAGCGGCACCGACCGCATCGCCGAAGTCGTCCGCGGCCTGCCCGGCTCGCCGGACGACATCATCCTCAACGTCCAGGGCGACGAACCGGAAATCGAGCCGGATTACCTCGATCGGCTGGTTGCCCGCCTGGCGCGCGAGGCTGCGGACTGCCCGATCGCCACGCTCGCCTGCCCGTTTCCGGACTCGGCCGACCCCCGCGACCCGAATTGTGTAAAAGTCGTGCTGAATTCTGCCGGCCGGGCGCTGTATTTTTCGCGATCCTTGATACCATATCCGCGAGACGGCGGCGGGAGCGCCACCCCGGGTCCCTGGCTGTTGCACCTGGGCGTGTACGCGTACCGCCGGGCGTTCCTCCTCGAGCTGGCCGCCTGGAAGCCAGGCGGGCTCGAACAACTCGAAAAGCTCGAACAGCTTCGCGTGCTGGAACACGGCATTGCCCTAGCCGTTGAGCTTGTGGAACACGCGTGCGTCGGCATCGACACGCCACTGGACTATGAACGGTTCGTGGCCCGATGCCGGGGGTGTTCCGAGACCGGGTAGTCTGGGCCGCTGGCCCGTGGTGGCCCGCGGGCTGCAGACCCGTTGGAATTACAGGCCCCAGGCCTGTGCCACCCAAAGAAGGTGCGCATGAGCAGCGAGCGGCTCTTCGATTCCATTCGCGAGCAGTCCGGCGACACGGAGTTCTATCTCCCCATGCCCGCCGGCTACAAACCGGGTTCCACCAAGTTCGTCGCGGTCTTTGGCACAGTGATGAGCGGGCTCGGGAAGGGCATTTTTAGCTCGTCGCTCGCCAAGTGCTTGCAGGATAAAGGCTTAGCCGTAACTCCCATCAAGCTCGAAGGCTATCTGAACATTGACTCCGGCACGCTCAATCCGTTCCGCCACGGCGAGGTCTTCGTCCTCGACGACGGGACCGAGTGCGACATGGACCTCGGGACCTACGAGCGGGCCCTCGATCAGGACCTCAGCCGCCTGAATTTCTGCACCAGCGGCCAGGTCTACCGGCGGGTGCTCGAACGCGAACGCACGGGCGGCTACCTCGGGCGCGACGTGCAGATGATTCCGCACGTCACCGGCGAAGTGAAAAACCGCCTGCGTGAGCTCGCGGTGGCCAGCAAGGCTGACGTCGTGTTCGTCGAAATCGGTGGCACGGTCGGCGACGTCGAGAACGCCCACTACATCGAGGCGATGCGCCAACTCGCCTTTGAAGAGGGGCAGCGCAGCGTCTGTTTCGTCGCCCTGACTTACGTCCTCGAACCTGTCATCCTCGGCGAGCAAAAGAGCAAAGCCGCGCAGCTCGGCATCCGCCGGCTGCTCGAGTGCGGTGTGCAGCCGCACATTATCGCGTGCCGAGCGCACACGCCGGTAACGCGGAAAGTGCGTGAGAAGATCGCACTTTTCTCGAATGTCCCGCCGGAGCGGGTGTTCAGCATGCACGACTGCGAAAGCGTCTACTTGATCCCGGAACTGCTGCGTGGCGCCGGGTACGACAAGGCGGTCATGGACTGGCTGGACCTTCAGCCGCGGGTTGATGAGCCGACCGAGCGCGCGGCGCGCGAGGAGTGGACCGAGTATCTCGCGCGGCTGCGCAGTGTGACGCGGGAAGTTAACATCGGGATCACGGGCAAGTACACCGCCGTGCGCGACGCCTACGCGAGCATTCTCAAGGCCCTGGAACACGCCGGGACTGGTCTCCTGTGCAAGGTCCACGTGCGTTGGGTCGACACCTCCGAGTTCACCGACGAGACCGCCGCCGAAACCCTGAAGGACATCCACGGGATCATCGTGCCCGGTGCGTTCGGCGTGCGCGGGGCCGCCGGAAAAATCGCGTGCCTGAAACACGCCCGGCTGGACCAGCTCCCGTGCCTCGGCATCTGCTACGGCTTCCAGATGGCGGTGATCGAGTTCGCCCGCAACGTCTGCGGGATGCAGGACGCCGACTCGACCGAGATCGACAACGAGTGCCGCTTCCCAGTCATCAACCTGCTGCCCGAGCAGAAGGAAATCGAGGGGCTCGGCGGGACCATGCGGCTCGGCGGTTATGACGTGGTTGTCCGCCCGGGCACGCTGGCGGCGCGGATGTTCGGCCCGCGGACGCGGCTGCGTTTCCGCCATCGTTACGAAGTCGATCCGCGCTACATCGCGCAGCTCGAGGCCGCCGGCATGATCTTCTCGGGCAAATCGCCGCGGGCCGAGATCATGAATATCCTGGAGTTGCAGCCGGCGCTCCATCCTTACTACGTCGGCACGCAAGCCCACCCCGAGCTCACCAGCCGGCCGCTCGCGCCGCAGCCCTTCTTCGTCGGACTGGTGGATGCCGCCTTGCGGCGCGCCTACCCCGAATATCAGGAGCCGCTGCTCTATCCGCGGGAGCTGGACGACGCGCCCGTGGAACCCCCGCCCCCGGCAACCCCGCAGGAACGCCGCGTTGAGACGGTGTGAGCAGTCGCAACCGACCCCCGCGTCGAC
>JAGVEP010000420.1 GCA_020058145.1 Phycisphaerae bacterium
CGACGCGCCCGGCGCGCACCCAACGCACGACCAGCGCGCCCAGCGAAACTCAACCGTCCGCCGAGAAAGAGGTGGAGCTGTTGGCGGCGCCGCTCCTGTCAGAAGAAGATGTTCAGCGGCTCAAGCTGCTGGAGTTGAAGCTGGACGGCCCGCCGGAGCCGGTGCGCGTTCGCTTTCTGCGCAAGGGCCGGCAGCGCGATCTGCCGCTCGAAGTGCTGGATGAGCTTCAGAAACGGTCGGATTACCGCGCGGAGTGGGAGGAAGTGCTCACCCGCGGACAGCCGTACGAGAAACTCCAGCTCATCGTTCGCGAGACCGGGACGGCGCACGCGGACCGCATCGACATCGAAAGCGATCCTGAGGTGTTCGACCAATACCGGCGGCATGTGCTGCCGCTGGTGAACAAGAGCTGTGGGCGCTCGGGCTGCCACGCGGGGAAAGCGGCCCGCACCTGCCGTTTTCCGGTCGGGTCGACCACCAGTGAGACCTACGCGTACACGACTTTCGTGCTGCTGGACCAGATGGAAACGGAGCACGGGCCGCTGCTCGACCGTACCGATCCGGAGGCCAGCTTGCTGCTCGCGTACCTGTTGCCGCGCGAGGGCCAGCGCCGGCCCCATCCGGCCGCGACGCATGGGCCCAGCTTCAAGCACGTGATTCAGAAGGGGGACCGGAACTACGCCGTGATACTGGCTTGGATCAATGACCTGCTGGTGCCGCAGCCGGAATATCGGCTGAAGTACGAGAACCCGTATGCCGGACGGCCGGGGCGACCGGCTCCGGAAGCCAGCCCCCCGGATTCACAGCCGGCCGCCGCCCCGGAAGCTGAGCCAGCGCCGTAACAACCCGCCATGAAGCACAGCCGCCGGAAGGAGTCCCAGCCAGCACGGTCGCGGCGCGACACCGGCCAGGTCGCGCGCGTTTGGCTGCTCGCCGCCTGCGTGGCCCTCGTCGTCTTCGGCGTGTTCGCCAACAACCTCGCGAGCGGCTTCAACTACGACGACGACGGCAACATCCAGGACAACCCACATTTCCGCGGGCTCGGCTGGCAGCAACTCGCCTGGATGTTCTCGACTTTCCACCTGGGCCACTACCAGCCGCTCTCTTGGATCACGCTCGGCCTCGACTACGTGCTTTGGGGACTGAATCCAGTCGGATATCACCTCACGAACGTCCTGCTGCACGCCGCAAACGCGGTGCTGGTGTTCCTGCTGGCGCGGCGGTTGCTCGGCCCAAGGTCCACGGCCAACTTGACGGTCGGCGGCGCGGGTTGGCCACTGCTCGCGTGCAGTGCCAGCGCGGCGCTGCTCTTCGCACTTCACCCCCTGCGGGTTGAATCGGTCGCCTGGATTACCGAGCGCCGCGACGTGCTCAGCTCCTTCTTTTTGCTGCTGACGGTGCTGCTCTACGTGCATGCGCAAATGGGCGTGCCCGACAAGAGCCGTCTGCGGTGGCTGGCAGCAGCCGTCGTGGTGTACCTGCTCTCGCTGCTCAGCCGCGCCATGGGCGTCACGCTGCCGGTAATCCTGCTGCTGCTTGACTATTGGCCCCTGCGGCGGTTCGGCAGCGGCCGCACCGTCCCGGGGCCGTCCGCAGCGCGTGTCTGCCTGGAAAAAGTGCCCTTCGCCGTGCTCGCGCTGGGCTTCGCGATTCTCGCGCCAGTGGCGCAGGTCACGTCGCAGGCCGCGATGACGTTGGCGGAGCTCAGCCTGCGCGAGCGGCTGGCGCAGGCGGGCTATGGACTCGTGTTCTACCTGTGGAAGACGCTGCTGCCGCTCGGCCTCGCGCCCCTGTACGAGCTGCGCGAGCCGCTGGCGGTGCTGTCCACGCGCTATCTGGTACCCGCGGCTTTCGTGGTGCTGACGGTCGCGTTTCTGCTGCGCTATGGCCGCCGCTGGCCATGGCTGGCAGTCACGGTGCTGATCTACGCGCTGCTGCTCGCGCCGGTCCTCGGTTTTGTGCAGAGTGGCCGGCAGGAAGTCGCCGATCGCTACAGCTACCTGCCCATGATCGGCTGGATGCTCCTCATTGGTCGCGGTTTGCTGTTGTTATGGGAGCCGCCACGATTCCGAGCCGCGGCGGTCGCGTGTACGGCGGTCAGCCTGGCGGTGCTGATGGCACTGGGCGCCTTGACCTGGCGCCAAAGCGAGATTTGGCGCACGCCCGAAACGCTGTGGGCGCACGCCGTCCGTTGCGCGCCGGGGCCCACGGCTCACCAGAATCTCGCGGTCATCTACGCCAAGAGCGGGCGGTTGAACGCAGCCATCGCTGAATATCACGCGGCCCTGGCATTCGCGCCGTTGCAGGAAGCGTCACTCTACGGGCTGGCGTTCGCGTATACACGCGCGCGGCAGTTCGACGCGGCGCTGCCGATCTACGAGACGCTATTGCGATACCACGGTCAAGACGCGAAGGCGCATCTGCAATATGCCCATGCGCTTCGCGAAGTCGGCCGGACCGACGACGCGCTGCGAGAATACGGTGAAACCGCCCGGCTCGACCCGCGCTCGACCGAGGCACGGATGAACCAGGCCCTGCTGCTCGGGGAGGCGGGCCGACTCACCGCCGCCGCGGAGGTGTTCCGACAGGTTGTGAGCCTGCGGCCGGAACTTGTGGATCCACACTACTTTCTGGCGGGGGCGCTCGCACAGCTTGGGCAGCGCGACGCAGCGGTAGCCGAATTCCGTGCGGTCCTGCGGCTCCAACCCGACCACGCCGACGCCCAACGGAAGCTGGAAATGCTGCTGAGACAAGCGCCGCCCAGCAATTAGCGTGGGACAATCTCACTCATCGAAACGGTTTCGGATGGACCCAAGCCAACTTCCCTACGTCCCTACGTCCCTTCGTCCCTTCGCCCCTTCGTCCCTCCGTCCCTTCGTCCCTCCGTCCCTTCGTCCCTCCGTCCCTTCGTCCCTCCGTCCCTCCGTCCCTTCGTCCCTCCGTCCCTTCGTCCCTTCGTCCCTTCGTGCCTCCGTGCCTTCGTGCCTTGGGCCCAACCCACTTGCCTTCGCCCGATTTCGGCGTATGACTTGGGTAGGAGGCTGGAAAGATGGCCCGGGACTACTTCGCCGTTCTCGGACTGCGTCCGGAGTGCTACAGTCCGCAGATTATCACCCGTTGCTTTCAGGCCGAGCGCACGCGGCTGCTGCGGCACCTGCACGATCCGCTGCGCTATTCGCTGACCCGCCGGCATCTCGAGGAATTGCACCTCGCGTATGCGACGCTCCGCGATCCCGACCGGCAGGAGGAGTACCGGAACCGCCTCGCAGCCCTGCCGGAGCCGGTGCGCGAGTTGCGGGCTCTGATTGGCGCATCGTTAGAGGACGGACTGCTGCGGCACTCGCGGCGGCAGGGGATCATCGCCCGGGCCCGGGAACTCGGCTTCAACGATTTTCAGGCCCACCTGCTGATCGCGCAGGTGCAGTTTGGCGACGAGCGCACGCCGGTGGTGCCGACCACGGTGAAGCCGCCGCAACGTGATGGGAACGGTCGCGGCTGGGCGCGGCTGGCCGGCGTGGGAATGCTGGCCGTGACGATGTTCCTCGTGCTCGTGAGGATGTTCGGCGGCTGAGAAGTCAGTGGCGAGTCGCAACCAGTTCGCGTAAGCTGGGTGGGGTGGGCGTCTCGCCCGCCGCGTCGTGCGAGTATTTGTGACACGTTCAACTTCACGCGCAGGAGAGGAAGCACGCATGTTAACGACTCAACGTAAGTGCATGGCCGCTGCCTTTGGGCTGCTTTTCGCTGGCTTATCGCTGGCGCCGGCCCGCGCCGACGCCCCCTGTGGCGACGCTTATGGCGGCACGTGGCAGAACCCGCCCTTCGGCTACAACATCTATCGGAACGGTCAGCAAATTCAGTTTACGCCCGGCGTGTTCGACGCCCCGGACGGTACGCCGATCGCGCTCGATTCCGCGGGCAACATCTTTCATGCCCAGACCATCGACGCCCAGGGAACCGTCCGCGTCTACCGGAATAACGTCACCGCGACGACGTTCGGCCCACGTGGCGGGCCCTCGTGGGTCTACAGCGGCCTCGGGCTCGCCATCCAAACCGATGGCACCTGGTACGTCGGGTTCTATACCAGCAACACGACCGTTACCGTCTACCGCAACGGCGCCAACTCTTACCGCACGTACACGGCCTACGACTTTTCCTACAGTCCCGTGCAACTCGCCTGGGACGGCACGTCGGGCCAGCTTTACGCTTCGATTCGGACGGGGGCCAACGAGACCACCGTGTATGCCGAAGCCACCCCGGTGGCGGTCTACAGTGGCACGCGCGGTTGCGGCGTGGCCGCGCGCGGCGGCCGCTGGTACACCGCGGTGCCCACCGGGAGCGGGCAGATCACCGTCTACCGCGATGGCACCGTCTACCGCACAATCAACGGCAGCTTCACCGCCTCGTACCACGTGAACCTCGCCCTCGACGGTGGGCTTGATCCCTTCATCCTCGTACCAAGCGGCGGCGGGCAGTTCGGTATCTTCGACTACCACGGAACGCGAATCTTCGACCTGCCCAACACTGCCGGCGGCGGCGGGACCGGGCTGTGGATTCAGCCGGGGACGGGTTGTGTGGTGCGGGGCGACCTGAACTGCGACGGGGCGGTCAACTTCGACGACATCGACCCCTTCGTGCAGATCCTGAGCGACCTCGCGGGCTGGCAGGCGGCGCATCCGGGCTGCCCCTGGCAGAATGGCGACTGCAACGACGACGGTGCCGTCAACTTCGACGACATCAACCCGTTCGTCGCGATCCTGAGTAGGTAAGACGGCGGCGGCACCCGGGTTCTCCGTCCCGGCGTGCCCGCGTGTGGGCTGCTGCGGGCTGGTGCGAGAATCCCTTCTCGCACCCCGTCCCAACTGGTGCGAGAATCCTTTCTCGCACCCGGCCTGCCGGGAATCCCTTCCCGAGATTCTCGTGGGCTTGATTCGCGGGAAACGATTCCCGCGGCGTCGCGTGCGAGAGCGGATTCTCGCACGAGCGTCGGATACCAACTCGCTACTCGCTACTCGTCATTCGCTACTTCCCGACCCGTATCTTGATGTTCCGGTACCACACCTTGTCCCCGTGGTCCTGGAGGTTGAGCTTGCCCTTGGCTTGTCGGCCGAAGTCCGGCATGGTGCCGAACTTGCTGTCCTTGATGAGCTGCTCCCACGCGGGGCTGCCCAGTTCGTATTCGACGACCTTCACGTCGTTTAGCCAGTGCTCGACGTGGCCGCCGCGCACGACGATACGGGTCGTGTTGAACAGACCGACGGGGACCGTTGCGGCGCGGCGCGGCGCATAGAGGGCGTAGCACGAGGCTGCCGAGGTCTTCGGTTCCTGCCCGTCCGCGTGCTCGGTGTTGTCGAGAAGCTGGTATTCGGGTCCGGTCTGCCAGGGCCAGTCGTGGTCCTCGGCGACGCGGTACATGATCCCGCTGTTGCCGCCGGGCGAAATGCGCCATTCGAGGCTCAGCTCGAAATCACCGAATTCTTCGTCGGTGATGATGTCGCCGCCCGGCCCGACGCGGACGAGGCAGCCGCCGCTGACTTGCCAGCCGGCGGGGAACTTGTCCTGCTTGTAGCCGTGCCAGCCCTTGGTCGTCTGTCCGTCGAACAGCAGTCGCCAACCGGCCTGCTCCTCTCCCGGCGTAAGAAAATTCGCGGGCTGCGGCGCCGGCGGGGGCAGGACCGTGCCGCGCTGCTCGCGCGGAACCACATTCAGCGTGTACCACGCCTCCGTGCTCCACGGCAGCGCGCCGTTTTCCGAAACGCACGGCGGTAGCAGGCGGAGATAGACCACGTGCGCCGGCTTCAGGCTCCCAAGCTCGACGAAGACCTTGCGGCGATCGGCCGAGACGCTGGCGGACTTGGCGGGATAGACCACGCCATCGCGCTGCGGTCCGCCCCCTTCCTTCAGATCGAACGGCCATTGCTCGATGTAGTAGGATTCGGGGTCCCAGCCGACGCGTGGATCGAGCGGCTGGGTGAACTCGATCTCCAGGCCGTTCGACACCGGCCAGATTTTCAGCATCTCGAACGTCTTTTGCCCACTGGCGCGCCGCTCCCGGCCCACGGCACCGAACCGGAACACGCACCCTTGGTTCTGGAGCTTGACATCAGGGCCTTTGCCCGCCGGGAGCGGAATCGCTTGCTGCACAAGGCGCTTGCTCTCGCCCCTGGCCGACCAGACGATCACTTGGCGGAGAAACGGCTCCTCGTTTGGATCGCCTGACCACCACCGGGCGTCCGTGGGTACCAGGACCGCTTTGTCCCAGGATCCCTGCGGGCCGATGACGTACGCCGACGCATAAGTCGTCTGACCGTTGTCATCGGGCAGCCAGGCGACCAGCGGCGTTATCGCCCGACCGGATGGCCAGGACATGGTACGCCACGCCCCGTCTGCCAAGCAGCCGCTGATCGCCGTGTTGTCGGGCCATTCCGGCGTCTCGGCCATGTAGCTTGGGTGCGGGCGGTCGAGCGGCCGACCATCCCCAGGCCGACCACGCCGCAGGGCTGGGATGATCTTCTTCTTGCCCGCGGCGGTGGTGCGCGACAGGTCCGCGGCATGAGTCAGCACCTCTGCGGGCACTGGCTCAAGGCCGTCGAGCTTCGGCGCGGGTGTCAGCCATAAGAGCGCGAGCTGCGCGCCGCCGGAGCCGTTGAAGTGCATCACGCGCAGGTCGTGTGCGCCCGCGGTCAGCTCGATGCGGCCGTCTTTCGCCGTTGGGCCGTGGTCACCATCGTGATCGACAACCAGGCGGTCGTCGATCCACAGCTTGGCCCCGTCGTCGCTGACGAGCCGAAACGCGTAGCCGCCGGCCTGTTCGATCCGGATACGGCCGACAACTTCGGTCAGGAAGTTGTCCGCGAGCGTGCCGAAGTCCTTCTTTTCCAGCCGCAGGTCGAGCGTGGAGACCACTTTGACTTCGTTCGGCAACTGGCTCGCCGCGAGTTCGGGTAGCCAGTGCATTTCTGCTCCTACGTCATAGAGCCGCACGAGCAGGCCGGGCTCGTCCGCCGCCACACAGGCGGCCACAATCAGCAGGATGGGCCAACACGCCATGACAAGCCGAGAATTGCGATTCATCATTGAGCCTCCGCGGACCGGGCGCCACGCGAAAGTACGGCGAATTACCCGCCCGTCGTCTCGTCGGCCGCTTCGTTCGTCTCCGACTCGGGTGCTTCCGGGGCTGGGGGAGGGCTCAGTGAGGCGACGTCGCCGGAAAATTCGCGTTCGAAACTCTGAATGGCCCGCGGAAGGTCCTCGACCAGGGCTTGTCCCGCGAGTTCGGCCCCGTCTTCTGTGCGGGCCTGGATCAGCAGCTTCCGCAGCCGCGGCGCCAGCGGAACCGCGCGCACCTCGAGCGTGCCGGCGACGAAGTCGCACCGTCCGGCCAGCGCCCCAACTTCCTGGATCATGAAACCGCGCACGGCCTGCAGGTCGTTGCTTCCGATAACCAACTTGCCGGTCTGTTTCGGCCCCGTGAAATACACCACGAACGCGCGCGGACCATCCGCGGCGCCCGGCAGCGGAAACGCCAACGCGTACGTCTCGCAGTCCGCGGCGGCGGCGTGAAACGCCCAGTCGCCCGCGAGTTTCAGGTTCTGCTGCGCCGGCGGGGCAAACGGCTGGCGGAGCGTGAATTCCGCTTTTCGCGCGCAGCCGATGAGCGGCACGAGCACAACGAGCGCGAGGCAACACCGCCCACCTGGCCCGAAACCAACCCGCCTGCGTCTTCGCATGTCCGCTAGCATACGGCTGGGTCTGGCCACGTGCCAGTCAGCGTGAAAACGCGCGGGTTGATGTCCGCAGGGTTGGCGGGGGGGCCCGCCTGCGGTATCATCGGCGAAATGCTGTCCTTGCGGACGGACAAATGGGTACGCGTCGGTTGCGGGCTCGGGATCTTATTGCTCCTGGCAGCGCAGGAGCAGTTCTGCCCCTGGCTCTCGAATCCGCCGCAGCAACAGAAGGGGGCGGAACCACCTCCCGGCGAGGCGCAGAAGCCGAATAAGCGTCCCAAGCCCGACCTGTCGCTCGTACTCCGGGACACGCTCCCGCCGCCGAAACCCGCGGCCTGGGCGCAGACCACGCTGCGGCAGGCGATTGGCGCGCGCGACGGGGTGGTAAGTTGCGGGCTGCGAAATCCGCCGGTCGCGAGCAACGCCCCGCTGGCGGCGGGTGAAATACTCCCCGGCTGGCACAGCCTGCAGATGCCGCTCGCAGCGGGCAGCGTTATCAATCCCTGCAACAGTCGCGTCCCTCCGCCGCACCCCGCGGTGTACACCTGCATCACGCGGACGGGTCCCCCGCGCGTCTGACCAACTCGCGAGTTTCGTCGGTTTTCACATGCGACCACCCGCGGGCTGGGGCCGCTTCGGCGTCTGGCCCTTTCGAAACGACTATTCCCCCGCCTTGACCAAATTACGAGGACTGCTGATATGACGGAAAAGAACGTCGGGCAACGATTAATTGTGACCGCGATCGCGATTCTGATCGGCGCGGTGCTGCTGTGGCCGCCGGGGCAGAAGCTCCGTCCCGGGCTCGACATCGCCGGCGGCACGTCGCTGATTTTCGAGGTTGATACCTCGCAGGCGGGCGGCGATGTACAGCTTGCCGAGCGCGTGAAGGCGCTGCTCCAGAAGCGCGTCGATCCGGCGGGTATTTACAACCTGGCGTGGCGCGTACAGGGCCGCAACCGCCTCGAAGTGCAGATGCCGCTGCCGCCGAAGGACGCCTTGGCCCGCCGGCAGGCCTATGCGGCCGCCCTGGACAACCTATATTCCTGTGAGCTGCGCCGCGGGGCCACCGAAGCGGCGTTGCGGCTGGCGGGTGCGGACCGCGAGACCGCGCTGAAGAAGCTCGCCGGCGGCCGAGCCGATGAGGCGTTCGCGGAACTCAAGGGGGACGGCGAAACGCGGCGGGCGGCGATCGAGAAGGTGATCGAGAACCGCGCGCAGTTGTTGTTTGCGCTGCGCGACCGCTACGACGCCTACCGCGCCGCCGAAACGGCCCACGCTGCCGGCCCAACGGCAACCCAGCCCGCCCCAACCGACTCACAAAGCGCGACCGCACCCGCGTCGCAGCCGAACACGCAGGCGCAACTCGACGAAGCCCTCCGCGACGCGGCGGAGCTGTTTGAGGAGGCCATCCAGGAGGTCCTGACCACCAACCTGAACCGGGCGCGGTTTGAGGAGGTCCTCGATCTCGAAACCACCTCCAAGGTGCGGAAAACGAGCCTTGAACAACTCCTCGACAAGCACGCCGACCTGCGCGACAAGCTCGAGGCGGTGCTCGAAAAGTACGCCGCCTATCGCACCGGTAAACAGTTCCTCGACGGGCCGGCCGATCTGAAGCGCCTGCTGCGCGGTTCCGGCAAGCTGGAATTCCGCATCCTGGCGGAGCCCGATCCGGCCAACCCGACCAAGTACGACCGCTACCGCGAGCAGCTTCGCGAGGGGCGGAAAGTCAAGGCGGGCGACGAGTTCGGCTGGTTCCCGATCGACAACCCGCTCCAGTTCTTCAATCTCGATTCGCCCGCGGCCCTCGAGGCGCTGCGACCCGAGAGCGACCCGCTGCACGTCGTAGCCAAGTCGGAGGAGCACTACTACGTGCTCGGCAAAACGTCGGCGGACGACGGCCTGCTCCAGGGTAGCGAGTCGCAACGGAAATGGCGGCTCAACCGCGCCCGCCCGGATCGCGATGAAAACGGGCGGCTGAGCGTCGCTTTTGAGCTCGACGTGGTCGGCGGCCAGATTTTTGAGAGCCTGACGGGCCGCAACCTCGAGAAGCAGCTCTGCATTCTGGTCGACGACGTGGCGTACTCGTCGGCGCGGATTCAAAGTCGCATTCGCCAGCACGGGCAGATCACCGGCGAATTCAGCGCCGACAAGATCAGCTACCTGGTGCAGACGATGGAAGGCGGCACGCTGCCGGCGCGGCTGAAAGACACGCCGCTGTCGGAGCGAACGATCGGCTCGAGCCTGGGTGAGATGAACCGCGACCTGGCCGTGAAGGCGGGCCTGTACGGCATGATCGCGGTCGCCCTGCTCATGGTCGTGTACTACTTTGTGTGCGGGGCCGTGGCGAACCTCGCGATGTTGCTGAACGTCTTCCTGACGCTCGCGGTGCTGGCGATGCTCGGGGCCCGTATCACGCTGGACGGCATCGCCGGCCTGATTCTGTCGGTCGGTATCGCCGTGGATGCCAACGTCCTGATCTACGAGCGCATGCGGGAGGAGAAGGAGCGCGGCGCCTCACTCAGGATGATCATCCGCAACGGCTACGACCGGGCCTTCTCCACCATTTTTGACTCGAACATGACCACGATCCTGACCTGCGTGATCATTTACTATGTGGGTAGCGAGGAGATCAAGGGCTTTGGCCTGACACTCGGCTGGGGCGTCGCCCTGAACCTGTTTACGGCCGTGTTCGTTACCCGCGCTTTGTTCGACTTCATGCTGCGCCACAACCTGATCAAGGACATCAAGTCGATGCACCTGTTCGGGCGGCCGAGCATCGAGTGGTACAGCAAAGCTAAGTTCCTCGTGCCCGTCACGGTGACCGTCACGCTTATCGGCGTCATGCTCCTGTTCGTCCGCGGCAAGCAGAACATCTTCGACATCGAATTCCTCGGCGGCATCGCGGCTGAGTTCGAGGTGCAGGAGCCCAAGGCCGGACAGTCGCCGCTCAATGACGTGACGATTGGCAAACGGCTGACCAGCGTGGCCAACGAGCTCGCGGCGGACGCCGGACGCCTGGCGCAGGCCACCGTTACAGCGGTGGAAAGTGAAGCCGGGGTGTTCGACGTGCGGCTCCAAGGGACGGATGCCGAGCGTTTGGCGGCCCTGCTGGCCGAACCGCTGGAAGCCGAGAATGTGCTGGCGCGCGAGGGCGTGAAAGTCCAGGCGGGCAGCCCGGCGCTGCGCCTGGTCGTGCAGGGCGAGATCACGGCCGACCAACTGGCCGACAAGATCCACGCGCTGGCCGCGCCCGCGAAACAAGTGGCCGAGAACCTCAAGCTGGCCAATATCAACGCGGTGCTCGAGGCCGCCGAAGCGGCGGAATCGGGTCACATTTGGAACGTCACGACGACCGCAACGAACATGCGGCTGACCAAGTACGCCCTGCTGAAGGCACTCGGCGACGAGATGCGCACTCAGCCGACCGTCGAGTACGTTTTCCGCGGCGATGGCGACCGGCCGTACCCCGTCACCGACCGGCTGCTCAACGGCGTGGTGCCCGGCCTGCCCGCTGGAATCAGCGGCGATGTGACCGACTACTTCGGCGGCGCGGCCATGTACCTAGACCAACTCAACCCACCCCTCACCGCTGCCGAACTGAAGCAACGCCTGGACAACATGTTGTTCCAGCCCGACTTCGCGAACATGCCGCGCCGGCCGTTCACGGTGATCGGCGTGACGCCCGCCGCGGGCACGCCCGCGGACCCGGAAAACCCGCCCTATACGGGTCTGGTCGTCGTGACGGGCGATTCCGAAATCCGCTATCAGGATGACGAGCAGGCCTGGCTCACCGGCCTGGTCCAGCCGCAAATGAAGCTGGTCACGAGCGCCCTGACCAACGAGCAATCGCTGCGCAAGGTCATGCAGTTCAAGCCACAGATCGCGGCCCAGGCCACCGAGCAAGCCTCCCTGGCGCTGGTCCTCGCGTGGGCCATGATCGTGGCGTACGTCTGGATTCGGTTCGGGCGGCTGAGCTTCGGCCTGGGCGCCGTGATCGCCCTCGTCCACGACGTGCTGCTCGCGCTGGCGTTCGTCGGCTTCAGCGGCTGGATCGCCAGCACGAGCTTCGGCCGGATGTTCCTGGTCGAAGACTTCAAAATCAACATGCCGATCATCGCAGCACTGCTGACGGTCGTCGGCTACTCGGTGAACGACACGATCGTCGTCTTCGACCGCATTCGCGAGACGCGCGGCCGTTTGGGTCGGGTGACCGTGGAGATTGTCAACAACTCGATCAACCAGACGCTGTCCCGAACCATAATGACGGTGTTCACAGTGTTCGTGGTGATCGTGATCATGTACATCTTCGGTGGCAGCAGCATTCGCGGCTTCAGCTACTGCATGCTCATCGGTGTGCTGACGGGCTGCTATTCGTCGATCGCTATTGCCTCGCCGTTGCTGCTGCTCATGCGGTCGCGCCGCGAGGTGGCGGCCCAGGGCGCCTAGCCGGAAGATCCCGAGCACCACAGAGGCACAGAGACCACGGAGAGCGGGCCGGGCGCTCGCCCTTCAGCCGAAGAAACGCTGCTCGACCAGCCGGGTCTCGGTCTCGCGCGGGTCCATGAGTGACCAGTGCAGCGCCGCAACCGCGACTTGCACAACCACGAGTGTGGCCAGCAGCATGGCCGTGCGCCGGAGCGCGGGCACGTCCGTCGCGCGGGCATGGCCGGCCAGTGGCGAGCGCAGGAGCGCTCCCAGCAACAGCAGCGGCACAAACGGTATCCACAGCCGGAGCGTCTCCAGGTTGGTGAAGCCGACGGTGGTCAGCAGAACGATGGCGGTGACCAGCAGCAGCGCGCCACCGAGCTTCGCCGGCAGCTCTGGTTTGAACTTCGAGCTGGGCAGTGTGACAGCCGCGATCCAGCACGCCGGCCCGGCCAGCAGCAGGAACAGCGGCACGCCGAGCAGTTGCCACACCAGCGGCATGGCCTCCGGGCCGCACGTCACTTCGCGCTGCGCGCGGGCGACAGCGAGTGCCGTGGCGGGCCAGTCGATCCCCAGGAGTCTAAACAGACCGAAAGCGACGACTGCCGCCGCACACGCGGGGAGGGCCACGCGCAGCAGAACCCGCCGTAGCTCGCGGCGGTCGCGAAAAACCGCCAGAAGTGTTGCGGTCAGCACCACGCCCGCCACCCAAAGGTGCACCAGGCTCGCCAGACAGGCGCAGGCCAACGCGACGCCGCCGAGAACCGCCCACAGGCTGCGACCACGGCGCCACGCCGCCAGCCAGAGGTAGAGCGAGACGGCCACGGTCAGCAACTGGGCCGGGTCCTTACCCGGCGTGAACAGCAGCGCCGCCGGCGAGAAAACGCAGCAGAAGGCATACGTCGCGGCGATCGGTGGCTCGCAGAACAGTCGTCCCGCCGCGTAGAAGAACAGCCCCGCGCACAGCCATAACCCCGTCAGCGCCCAAAAGAACAGCAACCCAACCTGCGCGGCGTGTTCGAGCGGCCGCGCCGGGCGCACGGTCGCGAATTCCGCGTCGTCGGCCAGCGGGACCAGCGCGGCGAGGCCGGGAAACGCACGCAGCAGCCGGTCGAGGCCGACGACCAGCAACGTCGTAGCCGGGGGGTTGCTGACGACGCGCGTGCCGCGCATCTCGGTCGGGGGCGTCGCGGCGCGGGCCGGAAATTCCCGCAGGTAGGCACCGACAGCGTCAATCCTGAGACCCTCGACGAGGAACGCCCCGTCCTGCGCTGGCGAAAACGCGTTGAAAATGTGCTGATTGCGGTAGTCCGGGGGCGCGCAGTACGACCAGGCGGCCAGCGCCGTGGCGCCCAGCACTACCAGGCCCAGCCCGGTCCGCTGCCGCCGCCGGTCCGTCGCGGCGCTGAGCCATACACCCAAGGCGGGGATGACCGCGAGCACGATGGCCACGGGCACCGCGGCGAGCCGCCACGACACGACGGGCGAGTAGAGATAAACGAAACGGCCGGGACAGCCGAGCGGGACGTGGGTGCGCAGCAGCAGGATGTGAATCACGAGCGGCGCGACGGCGGCAACAAATAGGGTGCTCCAGACGGGTTTGCGACGCACGCTCGTCACAGGGCACTCCGGCTGCGGCGCGCCGACCGCCCCCGATACTGACGCCACGCCAGGATCATGGTGAGCAGCATCCCGGCGGCGGTGACGCTGAGCAGCCAGGGAATGTAGCGGTCCAGGTGCTCGATCCAGGAGAGCCCGAGTACACCGGTGGCAGCGACCATCGTCGCCATCGTACACATATCGGAAACGCCGAAGACGCGGCCACGCCGACTGTCCGGGACAAATCGTTGCAGGCAAGCCATGATCGTGACCAGGATGGCCGCCCCGCCGGCCCCCATGGTGAACAGGCTGACGCCGGCCGGGATGGGACCGAGCGCCGGGATCGGACCGGCTTTGCAGACCACCGTCACGACCAGGCCGACGAGTCCCAGCGCGGCGCTACCAAAACCGGCCAGCAGCGCCGCCGGGATCGACAGCTTCGGCCCGATGACCGTGATCACGCCGGCGCCGGTCGCCAAGCCCAGCACGATTATGCCGCGGAAAGTGCCGGCAGCGGAATAGTTCTCGCCAAAGTACTGGCGGGCAACCGCGGGAACGACCGAAATGACCACGCCGGCGGCGGCCCAGTAGACTGTGCCCAGCGCGATCAGTTGTCCGACCCGCGCGTGGGTCCAAACGTAGCGAAAACCGTCGCGCAGTGGCGCCCAGAGGCCGTCCAGGTGCGGGTGCGCGACCGCCCGCGAGCGCGACATGGCGATACCGGTCACGCAGGCGGCACTGAGGAGGAAGGTCACGGTGTTCGCCATATAGTTGAAGCGTGGGCCGAACTGCTGCACCAGAATGCCGCCGATGACGGCGCTCAGTACGCCGCCGATCGTGCCGAGGGCGCTGATCATGGCGTTCGCGCGGATCAGTTGGTGGTCGCGAATCAGCGTCGGCAGCAGCGCCTGGCGTGCCGGTGAGAAAAACGCCGCCAGCGCACCCACGATTCCCAGGGGCAACACGACGGAATAGTCGCCCTGCGCGGCCGGCAGATACCGCGCCAGGGTGCCAACGATCCAGCCCATGTTGAACACGAGGCCCGCCCGCACCAGGTCGGCGACGATCATGGTCGTTCGGCGGCTGAACCGGTCGCACCACCAGCCCGCGAGCGGGCCGAGCACGACGAACGGCAGGAAGAACCCGAACGTGATGAGGGCCTGGACGCGCGTCAGGTCGTCGCGGTTGAAGGCGTTGCGCTCCTTGAGCAGGGCCATCTCGCTGAGGTGGTCGCCGAAGGCCGCGACGCCGTACGCCGCCCAGAGCAGGACGAAGTTACGGTTCTGGACCAGCCAGTCGGGCAAGCGTGGCGCTGGACGGTCAAGGGTCGTCATGGAGACTCGCACGAGAGCCGGGTAGCGAGTGACTGTACGTGTCGCCGGCGGTGGCGTAAAGCGCCCGCGGGCTGGGCCGCTCTGACGAACCAGTATTTGTCGCACCTTGGCGGCTGCGGCGAACGGCTGCCGGGGCGGCCTGAGCGGGGGTGGCGGGGGAACTTGGGGGTGGCCGGCAAATCTCTTTTTGTC
>JAGVEP010000233.1 GCA_020058145.1 Phycisphaerae bacterium
AAACCCCAAACCCCAAACCCAGGCTCAAGGCCCGAGCTGACGGAAAACGGCCCCAATTCGGTGGTCCTCCAGTGAGCGAGAATTGTATCTGGCAGATGCTGACGCTGCGAAGGTGCCGGGTGACAAAGGCATAGAGCGCGTCGGCCTCTTCGCGGACCCATCGGCAGCTACGTAGCGCAATCTATGCGGGTTTCGGGGCTGCGGCGTTCGCAGACCCTCGTGCAACAACGGATCTGATGCGATTACGGAGAAGGTGATGTTTGCAAACGTAAGTACAGTTGTAGTGCGTCGATCGTTCGTCGGAGTCGTCCTCTCGCTTGTGGTGCCGGCCCTGGCACTCGGGGACGGGCTCCAGGCATTCAAGGGCTGCGGTGTGGTGTACGTAATTCAAGATGGGCGTGTTGCAATCGAATACACGTCCGGAAGTGTCGAGGCAAACGGCCTGTCTATTGACCAAGTGTCCGACCACTACCTTATCAGCGATGGTACGAAATCGAGCCTCTTAGCCCCTGGCCAGTCTGTGCCCCCCGGCACGAAAACGAGGACGCGGTTGAACGTAACCGGCTGCGAGACCGTTGGCCAGTTCGAAGGATCGCTCTCGGTTACCGGACAACAGGACGGTTCCTGGGTGATCGAAGTTCGCAACGGCACCACGCTGATGTTCAGCTATCATTATCAGGAAAACGCGGTTTCGAACGCTACTGGCGGCTGCAGCGTTCAGTGTGCGCACGGCAGTTGCAGTTGCTCTGCCCCCGGCCTATGCTGGTGCTTTTGCGGACTTTTTGGCGAGCCGCATTGCATTCACATCGGCCTGAGCGTGGGCCAGTCGGTTACGTAGTGGCGGAAGGAAGGGCCCAGCGGGGCGTGGCCGATACGTACGCGCCACGCCTCATCGTGTTCTTTGGAACTCGGCACAGCCATTCAGTAGAAAGAGACGTCCATGCGAGTTTGCGCGCGAATTCTGCTCGTCGTCGGCGCATCCTTACCGGCGTTGGCAGCGGACGGGCCCCCGGAGCTAATGACCGATGTGACCGGCGCACTTGAACGCCTTCAGGCGCTCTCCATGCACGTGAGCTACACGGGGCCAGGGAGCGGTAAGGAGGTGCTGCGCCTTGAAGTTCTCATGGCGAAGTCCAACCGGTTTCGCGTCCGCGTCGCCTCAGACCAGCAAGAGATCGCGGGAATCCTAAGTGACGGCACGGACGTGTTTGAGTGGGACCTGGTTTCGCACCGCTGGACAAAATACGCCGCTTCCGAGCGGCCGGAGGGCGCTCCAACTGCGCCTCGACTGCTGCAGGATCAGTCTGACGGGAAGGCCATTACCTTTCCTATCTCACGCTACGCCGCTTCGTGGGTTTCACCGCCGAGCCCATACGAGTGGTTCCTCCAGCGCGTGCGCCTTGCCGACACGCTTGAGCGAACCATGGAAACCGACGCGGGGCGCGAACAAGACGTTCTGGTCGGGCGGCGCAGCATGAGGAACGGCCCGATCACCCTTCTGTACGAGGTGCGGTGTACCTTTGACCAAAAGACACACTTTCCCGCGGTTGAGGAGATTACTGCCCACGCCCAAGGGCAGCCAGCGTCGGCCGATAGCGCATACCGCTTCGTATATAAAGACGTCATAGCCAATCCTCCCCTGGAGCCGGCGGCGTTCACCTATACTCCGGGGCCAGGGCTCTCGTTTGTCGACCCGCAGTCGCTTCTACCAAAGGCCCCGCCGCTCGTGGGGAAGTCTGTTGAGAACTGGACGGTTCAGGCAATCCACGGCGCGCCGCTGGTGATCGGAGACGAAATCGGCAAGCAACCTCTTGTCCTCGCGATGTGGGCGACATGGTGCCTTCCGTGCAGGGAGGAATTGCGACTCCTGGCGGATCTACGCCGCGAGGACGAATTCAAACAGGTTAAGGTCATCGCTGTCAGCGTGGATACGGACGAGCGACGTTTGAAAGGGTACCTCGAGGCCACGCCACTGCCTTTCCGAGTGGCCCGAGACCCAGGGCTCCTGGATAAGCTTGGCGCGTCGGGCGTGCCAACTACCGTGATTGTTAACTCGGAGGGTGAGGTAACCGCGCTATGGACCGGTTGGGGATCCGAGGATGCTGATAAGCTCCGGCGCGCACTGCGGGCCTGCGCGAAGAAGTAGTCTTGGTACCAGGCGCGTGAGGTGCAGCCTACGAGGGGAGCGGCCGACCGCCCGGTCGGCAGTAATGCGGTGCTGCGCGTCTACCGCCGGGCGGGAGGACGAGGCTCTGGGCGGGGCTCCCGCCCCGCCATGACGAACGCCGCGGTGCACGTCGCTGCGCGAATCAGAGCTGCGCTCAGTAAGGGAGTGGAGCGGCATGTGCTGTCGAGCGGAGATGTCTCACGGCCGACACGGCCGTGGCACCCGTGCCAAGACCGGCTCATAGCCGGTGTCTCACTCAATCCACTGGCTGACAGCCGGTGCCCGGCCCCTGGTGCCCCAGCGGCGCTACTCGCCCTCAAACAGCGCCTGGTCCCGTAGCTCGGTGGCCCGCTGCACGACTTCCTCGACCGTCGGCGTTTGCGTCGGTTGCAGCTCAAACGGGGGCAGCGTATGCTCGTCACGGATCATGACGGGAATCAGTGTCTCGCTCACGACGTCCAGCGGCGGCCATTGGTACCACGGGGCGTCGACGCGGTAATGCGTCTTGAGCGTCTCATAGCCCGGCTTGCGCAGAATCACGTCGTAATCGCCGTACCAGGTGAAGGCAAATTTGACCGGGCTGACGCCGACCTCTTCGTCGTTGACGATGACGAGCGCGCCCGGCGGCCGGGTTTCAATCTTGGCGATGCGTTCGACGCAGCCCACGAGGGCACACATGACCACTGGCACGGCGGCAGTCCACAGGCAGGCGGCTCGCAAGCGCTTCATAACGGTGTCTCTATCAGGTCCACCAGTTTCCGTCGGACGCATGATGCCGCAGAACGCGCCCGCCCGCTAGTAGCGGTGAGCTTGACAAATCGGGAGCGTGCATAGAAGCGGCCGGGCTCTGCACCGGCCGGAGTGTGGCGGCCGGGCTCCGTACCGGCCGGAGTGTAGCGGCCGGGCTCTGCACCGGCCGGAGTGCAGCGGCCGGGCTCCGTACCGGCCGTATGCGCAGGTCCTCGAAGTGCAACGACTCTGCCGGACGGGAGCCTACCGCGCCGGCGCGCGGGGTTCAATTGGCGGGAAGACGGCACGCCGGCACGCAAGGGCACCCAGAGCCGCGCTCTGGTCGGCCCGCTTGGTCCACTGCTCATTCTTTGGCCTCCTTGCCAAACGCACAACCCAACGCCCGCCAACCCCCGCCAACTCTCGCTCGGCACGTGCCGTATCCCCCTCCCAGAGCATAGGGTCACACCCCGAGCTGTCTCGAAAACGAGAATTTGCTTGACAAACCCCGATTAATGGTGTAACTTTAACGCAGGTCTGGAGGAGTATGAGTAGCTTCGGCGAGCCGCGCTTGCGTAAGCGACGGTCCAACCGGGGCTGACGACGAGAAGGCGCCGAGAGGGTAGCCGCGCAACTGTCATGGCGTTCCGGTCTGGTTTGGCTCCCGCGGCTTGACGCGGGCAGTTTGGTGGATTCTCTCGCGGGGTCTCTGAGTCGAGGAAGGACGAGCATCGTAGGGGCGGTCGTCTCCAGATCCTTGATCGCTCCGCAAACTCGCCCGCAGATTCCAAAAGGAGGAGTCTATGAGGTACTTTGCGATTGCAGGAGTCATTGCGGTCTTGGCCGCACCGGTGCTGGCGGACGACCTCTTCGACCCACCGTGGTTCGGAGCTCCGACGTCGACGTACCAGCACTGGAGCTTTGACCAGCAGTGGACTAATTACAACGTAATTGCCCCAGAAGTGTACACCAACCCATACGGCACGCCCAATTGCGATGCCACTTCCTGGGAGGAGTGGATCCCGACATGGCAAGGCCGCGACGGCGTCATGCGGATCGACTACTACGACAGCGTTTACTTCGACATTCCGAACCACGATCTGGATTGGCCCGACAAGTTCATGTATGTCCAGATTACGTGGTGGACTGGCGGCGTTTCCGGCGCCATTGATTACGTGTCCCCGACGCCGACGGAAGTGACGCTTCAGCAAAGCATGGATCTAGGCAACGGCTGGCAGTGGGATCTCTGGTACATTCACATTCAGCCGAATCCAAGCTGGGAGTGGTTTAGCCTCTACGGCGGTCCGTATGGCCAGCCGGGCGTGTACGTAGACCAGGTCGTCGTAGACACGATCTGCATCCCTGAGCCGGCATCCTTGCTGCTGGCCGTCGCGGGCCTGCTGCTGCGCCGGCGCTAACCTGAGCGCTTTAAGCGAAGTCTGTGACCGGAACGCCAATCCGCGGCCCGTGAGAGCGAACTCACGGGCCGCGGCTTTGTTTGTCGGCCACAGGTCCACCGGCGGCGGCGTACCTGCGCTGCCGGTGCCCCCCGGGTCTTCTGCCGCGGAGGGTGGAATAACCCGCCCGCAGCGCCGGTTTTATCCACCGTATGGCCGTCACGGGCCAGGTCCCCTGGTTCGGCTGGCGCGCTATAATATGCGAAGCGCAGGGCCGGCAGGCAAGGGCACCTCGTGGGAGGTGTCGCGGCGGCCCCGCGGAATACAGGAGAATGTTGATGTTTGTTCGTTCCAGGTGGTTCGTACTCGTGATCGTCGCCGCGCTGCCGGTCGGGCTGGCGGTGGGTCAGGAAAAGTCGGACAAGCCCGTACAGGAAAAGGCGGTCAAAGTGGAGAAGGAAGAAGGGTGCATCTCCGCGGAGGCAGGCAAGAACCTGCCGAAGTGCCCGATCATGGACGAGCCGGTGAACTTTGGTTGCAGCGTCCAGACGGACGACGGGCCGGTCTACTTCTGCTGCCCGGGGTGCATTCCGAAGTTCGAGAAAGACAAAGCGAAGTTCGCGGACAAGGCGAAGGCTCAGCGGGAAGCCTGCGCGAAGTTGCCGCGGGTGCAGGTCAAGTGCCCGGTCGAAGGCAAGCCGATCGACAAGCAGTCGTTCGCCGAGATTGATGGGCAAAAGGTCTTCTTCTGCTGCAAGGATTGCATGGCGAAGTACAAGGAGGCGCCGGCCAAGCACAAGGCGGCGCTGCTCGGCAGCTACACCTATCAAACGAAGTGCCCGGTCGAGGGCGGGCCGATCGCCCCGGCGTCGTTCGCCGACCTGCCCGACGGCAGCCGCGTGTATTACTGCTGCATGGGCTGCGACAAGAAGTTCCGCGCGGAACTCGCGAAGTACACGCCGAAGCTTGAAGAGCAGGGCACTGTGCTGAACTTGAAGAAGATCGAGAAGGCCGAGAAGGAAGACGCCAAGAAGCCCGCGGTCGAAGAGAAGGGCGAAAAGGCGGAAAAGGGCGAAAAAGCCGGGAAGCCGGAAGAGAAACACGAGCATAAGCACTAGCGCTGCGTCCGGGGCAGTGAGCGGCCCTGACTACTGCGCCGAACCCGAGCCGCTCAGCACGCGCTGGGCGACCGGGTTCTCGCTGTCCAAGGTCAGCAGCCGTGTCGCGCTCGCGAGCGCGAACGGCTGCTCGCCGGCGCGCCAGGCGAGCGCGATCGCCAGTTCCAGGCTCGCGACATCGTTTCCGTTGAGTGCCAGCGCCCGGCGGATCGCACGCAGAGCTGCCTGCTCATCCCCCACCAGGGACAGCGTGCGCGCCAACACGGTGTGGGAGCGCACGTCGTTCGGCGCTCGCTGCGCCAGGAGCTGGGCCTGTTCGCGTGCGGCGGCGTACTGCCCGGTTTGCACGTAGCTCTCGATGAGCATGCGGCGCAGGGGCTCGGCGGCGGCGTTGGCGGCCTCATCCAGCACGAACAGTAGCTCCGGTATCGCGTCGGCATGGCGGCCGGCCCGCAGCAGCGCGACGGCCAG
>JAGVEP010000168.1 GCA_020058145.1 Phycisphaerae bacterium
CCAGCGCCGCGGCCGACCGGGCAGCCGCAGCCGCAGCCGGTACCGGTTCCACAGCCGCAGCCTGTGCCGCCTCCGCCGCCTCCGGTGCAGGAACCGCCCGCGCAAGAACCGCAGAAAGAATCACCTCCACCGACGCAGGAGTAGTGGCGTGGTGCCAGCCGGGCGTCGTCAGCGTTGAAACTGGTCGGCCGCCTGCCGGTTGCGGGCCCAATACGTGAATTCCGCCGCCCCGGCCCACCGATAATGTCCAAGAGGGCGGCGCGAGCCAGGCCCTGTCCGCAGCGCGGCACGCTCCTGGGCCGCGGCGGGCGACGTAGGGGTGTCACCGGCCACTGGCCGTGGCCCCGCGAAAGGAGACCGACATGAATTCTCTGCTAAGGCGCGGACGGGCTCGGCTGGTTGGACTGGCCCTCGGCGGTGGGCTGTTGGCCCTCCAGGGCTGCGATCCTGTCGTGCGCGACACCGTGCTGAACGGCGTAGGCAGCGCGGCCACGAGCCTGGCCGGCACGTTCATCCAGGCGCTCATCGAGTCCATGCAGAAAACGGACGAGACGGATCAAACGGCGACGACGGTACGGGCCGACGTGGAGGTCGTACCACAGGTGTTTGTGTAGCGTCGCCAGCCGTGGGGTACGTCACGGACGCACCCGCTGACGCATTAGCTCTTCACCGGGTACTTCTCGCGCGCGGAGCGCAGGGTCGCGACCGTGATCGCCAACTCGAGTGCCGCGCGCATGCTGCCGGGGTTGGCCCGGTTTTTTCCTGCGATGTCGAAAGCCGTGCCGTGGTCGGGGCTGGTGCGCACGCCGTCGAGGCCGAGCGTCATTTGCACCGCCTGGTCGAAAGCCTGCATTTTCACCGGAATCAAGCCCTGGTCGTGGTACATCGCCACGAGGCCGTCATAGCGCTGCAGCATGTGCGGCACGAAGGCGGTGTCCGGCGGCAAGGGACCGCTGACGCGGATGCCTGCGTTACGGGCCAGTGTCAAGGCCGGTTCGATGATGCGCTGCTCCTCGTCTCCCAGCAGCCCCCCCTCGCCCGCGTGCGGGTTGAGCCCCAGGACGCCGATGTGCGGGTCTGCGATGCCGAACCAGTCGCGGATGGCCTGGTGCAACAGGTCGATGGGTTGATAGACAAGCCCGATCGTGAAGCGATTCCGCAGTTCAAAGAGGGGTACGTGGTCGGACGCCAGCGCGACGCGCAGCGGCCCGGCCACAAACGCCATGTTTACGCGCCGGGACTCGAAACAGCGTGTCAGAAAGTCCGTGTGCCCGTGAAAGCGATGGTTGGCCAGGTGCCAGCTTTGCTTGCAGATCGGCCCGGTCACCAGGGCGTCCAGGGCCTTGGCGCGCAGATGCCGGGCGGCCTCCTCCACGAAACGAAAAGACGCGTGCCCGGCCAAGGGATCCGGGCCGTGAATGCCGTTGGTGCGCACCGGCGGCAACTCGTCGAAATCGGCGAGCAGCACGCCGCTGCCGACCCGCACGCTGTGGTCATAGGGTTCGCGCCACCAGAAGGGGTTGGTTTCCGCCTGGTCCGCGGCCACGGCGAGGACTTCTTCGAGCCCGAAGATCACGTAGCGTGCTCGTGCGCGTAGCGCCGGATCCGCCAGGGCTTTGACGAGCACTTCCGGGCCAATACCCAGCGGATCGCCCATGCTGATGCCGATCAGCGGCCGTGTGTCGTCGCCGTTGGAGGCGGGCGAACTCATGACGTGAAGCCCGCTTCCCGCAGGCGGTCCCAGGTCAGCCCAGCGGTGCCGCCGGCCTGTGCGGGGGTAGCGCTGTACGACCTCAAGTGCTGCAAGACCAGTCGCGCGAGGATGTCCGTCTCGACGTTGAGCAGCGCGCCCGCATCCCGGCGTCCCAGCACGGTGCGTGCCAGCGTTGTCGGGATCAACGCTACGGAAAACCGGTCCGTGGTCACGTCCACGAGCGTCAGGCTGACGCCGTCCAGGGCGATGGAGCCTTTCGGCACGATGCACGGCATCAACGCCGCGTCGGTCTGGGCCCACAGCTTCCACTCGCCGCCGGTGCGGTCGATACGTTCGACCCGGCCGACAGCTTCGATGTGTCCCTGGACGAAATGTCCATCAATCGGATCGCCGACGCGCAGCGAACGTTCCAGATTGACCGGATCGCCGGCGCGGAGGGCGTGTAGCGTCGTGCGCTGCCACGTTTCCGGTACGACATCGAACCCCCCCACGTTTCCGCGCTGCTCGGCCAGCGTGAGACACGCCCCGTTCACTGCTAGGCTGGCCCCCAGCCGCAACCCGTCCGCGAGTGGTCCAAGTTCCACCTCGAGCCGGTGCGCCGGTCCACCCGCGCCGTGGCGGCGCGCTGCCGCCGCGACCCCCACGACGGTACCAACGGCTGCGACGATCCCGGCAAACATCGGGCGCGGCTCCTGTGGCCGCCGCACACGCGACCGCCACACAGCGACAAACACGTATTAAACACCGGGGACACTCTCGGCGAAAGCGAGAGTGTCCCGCGGGAGATTCGCGTCGGTAGCCGGCTGCCGCGTAGAGCCGCAAGCGCAGGCGAGCAGCCCACGGCACGGCGTTAGATCACGCCGAGCTGCTGTCCGAGCTGCTGGAGCCTTTGCTGGAGCTGTTGCTGCACCTGTGGGTCCGACAGTTGGTCAATAATGTCCTCGATTTCCGCGCGGCTCGCCACGGCGCTCGCCGGGATCTCGAGCGAGTTGGGGTTCTGCGCGACCTGTGCGGCGACCCGCTCCAGGTCCTGGGCCGTCTGGATCCCGTTGGCCTGGATCGTGGCG
>JAGVEP010000301.1 GCA_020058145.1 Phycisphaerae bacterium
CAGCCAGATCAGACCGGCGAGCACCGCCGTCGTCAGGCGTGCCCACGGCTGATGCCAAGTGACGGCGAACACGGTCAGCACGGACAGCGGCGCCGACCAAAGGATCCCGCGGGCATCGACGTTCAGCCGCCACAGCGCGAGGAAGAAGGCGGCGAGCAGTGGTCCGCCGTCAGTTCCGCCATTCCCGGAAGTGCAATTGTCGTGTTCATGAGCGACAACTTACCACCCGCGTCAAGGCGAAAAATTCACAAGCTCGGACGCCCACACCACCCCAAAAAAGAAACCGGCACCCCGCCGCGTAATGCGGGGTGCCGGTGGTCCTTCATTCACAGGTTGCCGTCTGAGAGACGGCGATCATCGCGGCCGGGTGAGCGGCGTGAACCGCGCACCCGAATGCCACGCTAGTCAACCTACCGAAGCGCCTCAGCGTTCCGGTTTCCGGTGAGGAACTTGACAGTCTGCGCCTGGCGCACGGCCGCAGAGTTCGTATTCGTATTCCCGGTGAGATTCTCGACCGGCGTCAGCTCTTCCTTGGGTTGCTGATACTCGGGCGCCGCCGTCGACCGGAGCTGGAGCGTGTAGGTCCCAGTGGAGCCGCTGCCATAGCCATCCACGAAGATGTAATACGTAACGCCTGCGCTGGCAGCGAACGACACATACGACTGCAAGCCGAAGTAGTCATCGTTGCACGCGACTTGCGTGCCCGTCGCGCAGTCACCCGTGCGGACGTACAGCACGGTGTCATACGAGCTGCCGGACAGGCTCACGTAACGCGTGGCGGTGGCGTCCGCCACCCACTGGTACACGACGTCCGGCGAGGTGCTGCTGGCGCACGTGCCGGTGTAGTTGTTGAGCATGCCGACCGTGGTACCGGCACCGTTCAACGGCAACGCGCCGCTCAGGACCGTGCCGGGGCAAAGGTCGGTGCCTGCCGGCGGTGCCGTCAGGCAGGGGTTTACCGGCGTACACACGGTGCCGTCGCCCTGGTAGACGCCGCCCATGGCGGTGCAGGCAGTCTGCGTCTGAATGGTGCAGGTAGTGCCGACGCAGCAGGCGCCGGTCGGAACGGTACACGGCGTACACGCCAGGTTGACCCAGTACTGGTAATCCGGCGGTAAAGTACACGAGAAGTACGTGGTGAACTGCGGGCCGACCCACACGTAGTACGTGTCCATCGGCACGCAAGCGGTCGTAATCGTTGCCACCGTGCACGGGGGCGCGGTCGCAGCCAGGACCGACTCGTAAACGCAATCACCGCCAGTGTCAGTGAGGAGCAGCAACTGGAGGTCGAACTCGGCCTCGGCCGTGACCGTGAAGATGTTGTCGCCGATCAGGCCGCTGATCACGTACCAGTCGGTATCGCGGTAACCGAAATCAGCGGTGTAGGCGCTGGTGCCGCAAATTGTCTCGTCACAGTAGATGGCACCGAACACCCACGGGCTGCTATTGCAGCCGCCGTTGTAGATGTCGGTACCGGGGCCTGGGATGTAGCACGGTTCGCCTTCATCGACGCCGCCCGGCGGGCAGGGGACGACGCACGCTCCCGGCTCGCAGACGTGCGTAATGCAGCCCATGAACGAGAAGTCGAGACCCTGCACATCCATCGACACCCAGTACGGGCAGAACGGCAGGATGGTCTCGTACGTGTACGTGCCAGGAACCAAAACCGGCGGATTGACCGGCACGCGCACCACAAACAGATCCTCGTTGGGCATCGGCGGCATGGTCGGGTTTAGCCAGTCCGCCGACGAGTAATTGAACGCCACTACCGGCGGCTGGCCGACGAAGTCGATCGTGAAGGTGATCGTCACGCGCTTAACCCAGTCAAGCCGGAACTCGTTCGGCCACCACGTGTTCCACCAGTAGTCGGGATACAGGAACCACTCTGGCGGCTGGCCGTTGCTGAATTGCGAGATCACCGTGCCGCCCTGGACGACGATCCCGGCATCCTTGCAGCTTGTCGGGACGCAAAGCGTGGCGTCGCCTTGGTAGGTGCCGCCCATGGCGGTGCACTCGGCCAGGGTCAGGTTATCCGTGCAAATGCACGCGGCGCAGCAGGCCCCGCGCGGAATGCCGCACGGCGTGCATGCCAAATTGACCCAGTACTGGTAGTCCGGCGGGTCGGTGCACGTAAAGAGGGTGGTGAACTGCGGGCCGACCCAGACATAGTAGATGCCGGGCGCCATGCACGCGGTCGTGATCGTGGCCGTAACGCACGGCCCAACCTGAGCGTAGTACGGGACGGACGTGACACAGCCGCCGGCATCGACGACGAACAGCACTTGCAGGTCGAACTCGGCCTGTGCCGTGATCGTGTAGATGTTGTCGCCGGCCGCACCGGTGATCGTGAACCAGTCGGTGTCGCGGGTATAGCCGTCGAAGTAGGACGTACCGCAGATCGTCTCGCCACAGTAGATCGCACCGAACACGTTCGGGACGCTGTTGCAGCCGCCGTTGGTGTCGGTGTAGCACGGTTCGCCTTCAGGGGTGGAGCCGAGCGGGCACTCAATCGTGCACGGCGGCGGGCAGTCCACAATCGTCAGGTCGTAGGTGCCGAAAGCTCCGGCGTAGCCGTCCACAACGATGTAGTAAGTGGTGCCGCCCGTCAGCAGAAGGCCGGGCAGTTCCGAGACGTAGTTGGCGTACAGCGGCGAGCTGCACGCGTCATCGTTGCACGCGATCGGCGTGCCGCTGCACACCGTCGCATAGACGTACATCTTCGTGTCGTAGTTCGTGAGGCCGGCGCCAACGCACAGGCTCATGTCGACGCAGATGTCGGCCGTCGGCGTGTAAGCAAACACGACATCCGGCGAGAGGCTGCCGGTGTACGGGCACGCCCAGTCGTAGTCGTTGACGTAGCCGATGGTGGAGCCGGTGGCTTCAAACGGCAGCGGCTCGACGACTAGGAACGCGTTGCAGCACTGATCGCCGGGGAGCGGCGGGCTGGGGCACGGATTCGGATCGCAGACGGTGTCTACGCCCTGCCAGATGCCGCCATTGTTCGCGCAATCCACTTCGGTCAAGTCCGGCACGCAGACGCCGCAATCCATGCAGCAGGCGCCCGGGTACGGGCAATCCGCACAGGTCAAGCCGGGATCGAGGACGGTGCCGATCACCGGCGGGCAGTCGCCGGTGACCAGGCAGACGAACAGGTTGATGTCGTTGAAGTCGACGACGCCGTCCTGGTTGCAGTCCGCGTTACCGGTGGCGCAGTTCGGGAAGCCGGACGGCGAACCGGAGAGG
>JAGVEP010000150.1 GCA_020058145.1 Phycisphaerae bacterium
AAAACTCACCGCCCTGTCCTCTGACCGCGTCAGCACTTTGGCCTCCTTGCCAAGAAACCCAACCCACTCACGATAACTCATTATCCACCAACTGCTTGGGCTTGCCACAAAAAATGGCCACATCCGAGTGAGGGCGCGGCGCAGCCCGCCGCTTGACAACGCGTTACGCGTGAGGTACATGAAGCAGCGGTGATATGGGTCTGCAGCCACGCTCTCCCCGGCGGTGTGTGGGTTGGCGGGGCAGGTAGTGCGGTCTAAGTCGAGGAGCAACGACAATGTGGACTACGGGACGGCTGTGGCGGTGGCTCGCCGGTGTTGGCGGTGCGGCCATGGTGCTGCAAGTGAGCGGGTGCGACCTGAGCACACAGATCGGCAGCATCGTGTCTGACGCCGTGTTCTTTCTGCTGGACAACGCCCTCGTGCACCTAACAACCTGAGCGGCAAGCGGAGCGAATCATGCGCAAGATGAAGAAGGTTAGTCGGTGGCTGGTGGCTGGAGTGCTGCTGGCACTCGGCGGATGTGCGACGACGCAACAGTTCCAGGATTTCGTGCGCACCGAGTTCGCGCGCGTGGCGGGCACTATCGTGGGGCAGAACGCCCAGACGCTGGTGCAAGGCACTAGCTAGAACCTCGCGGTGGTCCGATGGCCGAATGGGCCGCAGGATTGCTGTATACCCTGTGACAGGGGCTGAGCTATGAGCATTTCACCCCGGTGGACGCGCTACTATCCCTTACTCGCCGGGCTGGGGCTGGCGCTGGGCGCCGCGGGGCCGGTCATGGCCCAGCCGGCAGCGTCTTCTCAACCCAGCGCGGGGGCCTTCGTGGACCTCAACCGGGCCATCAAGGCGTATCTGGATGGGGAAGGCGATACGGCCGCCGCAACGTTTGAGCAGTTGCTGGAGACCGATCCACAGGCGGAGTACCGGCCCACCTGCATGTACTACCTGGGCCTGATCGCGCTGGAGGACGGGCTGCGGCATTCGGGCGCGGCACAGACAGCGAACAAAGCGCAGGATCGCGAGGCTGAGCTGCGCGAAAACAACGCGGCCCGGGTGAGCTTCACGCGGGCGCAGACTTACTTTGAACAAATCGTCGAACTCACGGACCCGACCGCCGAGATGGTCCAGGCCGCGCTGCTCTTGGGCATCGCGCAGCTTGCGCGCGACGACACGCCGGAGAGGCAGCGCGAGGCGCTGGCGCTCGCTGAGCGGGCCGAGGAGACCTTGCAGCGCTATGTGTCGGAGACGGAGCAGGGGGCCATCGACCGCTATGGTCATTTCTACCTGCTCGTCGCGCGCTACCGGCTGGCGCTCACGTATCGGGACATGCCCGGGCGCGCCGGCGCCTATTTGCAGAGGCTGAATCGGGCGGCGGACAACCTGCAACAGGCACTGGCGCTGGCCGCGGCTGATCGCGACGGCGGGTGGCTGACGGCGACGGAATACGAAGACTTCAAGACGGTCACGACCTACTACGACGCGCTGCTGGCACTGGTGCGGCGCGACTACCAGGCCGCGCGGCCGCGTTTGGTGACGGTTACTGAGCGCGCGGCCGGAACCGGCCTCGCCCAGAACGCTCAGGGGATCATCGACAAGCTGGATGAGGTCGAGGCGTCGCAGCCGTCGCGGATTCAGCTTCCGGTTCCGGCTCCGATTGGACCATGGGAGTTTGAGGGCTGGCTGCGGATCGGCAACTGGTACGACTCGAACGTGATCCTGCTTGGCAAGCAGACCACGCTGCCGCGGGGTTACAAGCGCAAGGATGACTATCGCCTCGATCTGTCGGCCGATTTCAATATCAGCCGGAACATCTCGAAGTCGGAGGCCCCCTGGCTAGTTGGCGAGAGCCTGACGATCGGATTCGGTGGAGGTACTGCCAACGTCTGGCAGCCGAACATTGCGCAATTTGACGTTAATCGCTACCCGGCGCGGGCGTACTTGAACTGGCAGCCCATTCCCGATTTGTACCTGGGCGTGCAATACGAATACTCCTACACGCAGCTTGGGCACGAGCCCTTCATCACCAGCCAGCGCATCACGCCGGTGATCTCGAAGGAATGGCGCGGCCTCGGCACGGATCGGAACCAACGGAGCCTCGGGCGCACCGACTTGTACTACACGCAGGACGCGCGCAACTACCTGGACCGGTTGACCGATTTCCGCCTGAATCGCGATGGGACGTACCGGGCGCTGGGGCTCAAGCACACGTTTCACCTCGTCCAGGCGAAGGACTTGCCGTACATGCAGGATTACTATGCCGCGGAGTCGCATCAGCGCGAGCGGATGAGCAGCCTCGGCGAGGATTGGCTGAAGTTCGATCTCGGATTTGAATTCCGCGAGGAGCGGACGGTCGGGACGGAGTTCGAGCTCGGTGGAGATGCGTTCATCTGGGGGCTGCACGTGCCGCTGCCGTACCGGTTCGCCTTCGAGCTCCAAGGTGAGTTCGCGTGGTCGGATTACACGCAGCCGAGCATCTTCGATTACGACCGCAAGGAGCGGATGGACTTCATGCAGCGCTATAATCTCGGTGTGACCTACACGTTCGTGGCCCGCGGCGAGTTGCCGCAGATGCGCACGCTGGATGTCAAGCTGCGCACCGGCATCGAGATGACGTTCCAGAATTCCAATATCTGGAACCGCCTCGGAGAGAACATTTACGAGTACGACCGGGCGATTTACGGCGCCCAGCTTGAGATTGGATTCTAGCCCGCTAAACCTCGAGAGCCGCAGGCGTCGTCCCGCGGCATAGCTTCGCTGCCTTATAGTTGCGGCTCTGATAGGAAATGGCGCGAGGGCACTGCGATGAAGAACGTGGCCAAGTGGTTGGGTGTGGCGCTGCTCGCCGTGCTGGCCGATCCAGCCAGCGTCCGGGGGCAGGAGTTGTTGCGCGTGACGGGGCAGTCGCGCGTGGGAGCGGCCACGTGGGTGGACTTCGACGGCACGCAGCGCGAGCTGGAGGTGCGGAGCTCGGTGTCACCGGGAACGCTGAACGTCGCCGCGCAGGCTCAGATCATGCTTTTTGGAGCGAGCGGGGTCGCCCTGGTGGTGATCGGGCCCGCTTCGCTAGGGCTCAATGCCGACGAAATCCGGAACGAGACACGCCTCGAGTTGCGGCAAGGCAAAGTGATGCTCGTTTCGGCCCCGGGCGGCGGCCGCGGAAGCACGCTGGTGCTGACGGTGCCCGCCTCCGGCGCCCGCGACGCGGTGACGCTGCGGATCGGGCCTAGCCGGACCTATCTGGCCGAGGGCGACGCCCAAGTAGCGGTGGCGTACGTCGCGGATGGCGCGCCGGCAACCCTCAGCGTGACCGTGGGCGAGAGCCCGGTGACACTGCCCTCGAATCACGTTTTGACGGTGGCGGGCGGCGTCGAGCCGCGCGTGGGGCCGCTGGGCGAGTGGTTGGAGCGGCAGGGGTTCCAGGCGGCGTGGGGCCGCAACCTGGGAGTCGAGTCGGCCCGGGCCGCCCGCAAGGCGGTCGAGCGGAACCTATTTACCAACATTATCGAGTGGGATCGCTACGCCGGTGCGGCCAATGTGGTCCCGCGGCTGGCGGCGTGGCGCTTCAACCCGGAAATCCGGCAAACCGTGCAATCCGTTACGACCGTGAACCAGCAGGCGGGCCGCGGCGCGGCCCCGAAGACCACGCCGTTTGCGGGCGCGAACGAGATTCCGATCATCTCGCCGGCGGCGGCGAGCGTACAGAACCTGCGCACAGTGGCGGCTGGAGTGACCGCTGTGCAATTGAACCGCGACGCCGCGACCCTGCTTGGGCTAACCGGCAGCCGCGGGCTGGGTTTCGGCGGGTTAGCCCGTTTGGCGGTACCCGGATCGGTGGGTGGAATCCGCACCGTTGGGCCGGCCGGCCTGGGTGCCACCCGACCCTGATTTCGTGCCGCGTCCGAGATGACGCGGCCGTTCGCAAGTAGCAGCAGAGAGGTCCCGCCACGCATTCGGGACTGGAGGTTTGGCCATGTATAGCGCGATGGATCTTGCACGACGTGGTAACAGGTCGTTTCCGTGGGTGGGGCGTGGTTCGACCACGTTTTTGGTGATAATCGGCACCTGCTTGGCGGGTGCGTCCGGTTCGCGGGCGGATTTCGTTGCCGCGCTCGGAACGATGCCGATCGACGCGGATACCATCGTCGCCGGGGACTATGGAACTCTGAGTGATGGGCCCATAATTGCTGAGGGCGACCCCAACGACCCCAACGACCCCAACGGGCCAGGCGAATGGCAGGCGGGTTCGACGATTTTCCTCAGCGTGCCGGCGGGCTTCGAGTTCGATCCCAACCAAATCATCACGGCAGTGATTTTCGGGGACATTGTCCTCGAGCCCAACACTCCCCACGGTACCACGTTCTGGACGTTTACAGTCCAAACCGGCAGTACTTCGCCGTCGCAGATTGGCTTTACCGGCGTCCGCCTGCGACCCACCGTGCAGGATTGCGCGCACGCCAGGGCTGACGATCCGAATAATATTACGCCTGATATCACGGTCACGTGCAGCGGCGGCGAGAATCTGAATTCGCCGACGCAGTTGATCGATGTCACGATAGTCGCCGGTGCGGCCACCGAGCTGGGGTTTGTGCAACAGCCCACAAACACGGTCGCGGGAGTGGTGATCTCGCCAGCCGTGACCGTGGCGGTTTTGGACCAGTGCAACAACCAAGTGCTAACCTCGTCGGCATCCGTGGCGATGGCGATCGGGACCAATCCCGGTGGCGGTACGCTGAGCGGAACGACGGACCCGAATGCCTCGTCGGGCCTGGCGACGTTCAACAACTTGAGCATCAACAAGACGGGGAACGGCTAC
>JAGVEP010000164.1 GCA_020058145.1 Phycisphaerae bacterium
ATCCGTGGCGACGGCCAGCACGCGCAGCGCGAAGCTGAGCACGCAGCCCAGTCGCCCGCAGCGCCGCAGTCAGCGGCTCCCAGCGACGCGCAGCGCGAAGAGCTGGCGCGCTTGGAGACGGAACTCAGTATGCGCCGCCAGAAACTCGAACTGCGCCGCGGCGACTGCGACCGGTTCGAAGACGAACTCGTGCGGCGCGAGGGCGCGCTCGCCGAGCGTGCGCAGACGCTCGACGAGGGGCAGGCCGCGCTCAAGGCGAACGAGGAAGAGCTGCGCGTGCAGCAGGCCGCGTTGGAAGCGCTGGGTCAGGAACTCGAGCAGCGGCGCGCGCGGCTCACGACCGAGGAGCGCGAGCTGCAAACCCTCCAGGAGAACCTGGCCGAGCCGCCGCTGGAGCCCCCGGCCGCCGACTCGGTCACTGCGAGCAGAGGCGCCGAAGAGGTTTCGCCGTCGCCGCCCGCGGTGGCGGAGGCGACGGATTCACCGCCGGCGGCGGAACGCGCGGCGCATTTCACGCCGCAGACGGAAGACGCGCCCGCGGACGAAAAATCGGAGACCCTGTCTGGCGACGCGCTCGACGAATCCACGCTGACGCCGGACCAACGCCAGAAACTGCGCGTCTTGCGGCGTGTGACCGGCGGACGTGTCAGTGACGCGGAGCTGCTGGCGCGCTTGAACGAAGAGGACGCCGCCACGACGTCCGAGACGCCGGCCAAGAAATGGACGCCCTGGCGACGCGGAAAGTGACGGCCGGCTGGCGGCGCGCCCGCCGCCCGCCGCGAGCGAGGTTACGCGGGGATTCCTGGTATGAGAAAACGACGCAGCCGGGGCGTGATCACCAGCGTGTAGCGGACAGCCGCGCCGCGATCGGATAGCCAGCCGTCCACGCGCATCACCGCGGCGCCCGCCAGTCGGTCCTGCACGGCCGCGTACTGCGCGTCGTCGAGGATGAAGGCCAGCGGCTGCCCGGATGCCCACAGTGTGGCGATGCGTTCCAGGCGGATGCGTTGCTGCTCCTCCGCCGGGATCTTCTGCGGGTTTTGTGCGCGGACTTGCCGGACGAGGTCGTCAAAACGCAGCCGCCACAGCCCCGACAGGTCCAGCTTGAGCACCTGGTGCTTTTCTTCCGGCTCGTCAATATCCCAGAACCGTAGCCCGGCCTGTTCGATGTAGAAGGGAAGGCTTGGTGCCGACGAATCGCGGGCCATGACGACCATAGTTCCTGGCTGGCAATGCTGCGCGAGGGCTTGCGCGACCCGCAAACTGACCGCGCGCCGCGGCTCGATGCTCGGAACGATCACCAGCCACGCGAGAAAATTCCCAACCAGGAAACCTATCAGCAACGTCTCGGCCGCGGCGCGCGGCTGTTTCCGCCGTTGAAACCGCAACGCGTACAGTGCGGCCAGCACGAGCGCAGTGCCCGGCAAGACGGCCAGCTCCCGCAGCCACCCGGTGCCCAGCCATAGGGCGACGCTCAGCGCGCCGGCGGCAATCGCCACGCTCAGGCCGAGCACGATGTAGGCGCCCACGCGCACGAGTCTATCGGTGTGCCAGCTAATCTCTCCCGCGAGGCTCGCCCGCACCTGCCGCGCCAGGAGCAGCGCGAGCGCCGGGTACGCCCCCAGGGTATACGTCGGCAGCTTGCTGGGCAGCAACTCCCAGATGATCCAGCCCCCAAAGAGCCAACTGCTCACCAGGATAGCCACGAGCCGGCGGCGGCGCAAGCGTTTCCAGGTATCGGCGAGCGCACCAAGCAGGTACGCTGACCAAGGTAGCAAGCCGACAAACAGCAGCAGGAAATAGGTTCCAGGGGGACCGCTTTGGCCAAAAACCGTGCCGCCCACGCGCCGCAGCACGTACCAATAGCCCAGAAAGAGAACGTAGCGCGGATCCTGTTGCCAAACCAGGTTAATCCAGATCGCGAGCGGCAGGCACGCCAGCGGCAGGCCAAACCACGGGTGCAGGTGTACCAAGTTGCGCCGGCGAGGATAAAACAACAGCAGGAACAGAAACATCCCGCCGACCAGGATGAGTATCGGCGGCCCCTTGGTGAGCAGTCCGGCGGCCACCGCCAGCCAGAGCCCGACCGTAGCTTGCCACGATGGCCTGACCGCTCCGGATAGCAGCGCCAATGCTGCCAGGGTCTGAAAGAAAAGCAGGATCGGGTCGGTCAGCGCGAGCTTGCCCAAATTCAGCACGCATAGCGCGGACCCGAACAGCAGCGCCGCGAGCTGGGCGGTGCCGGTCCCCAGCAGAAATCGCCCCCCGTACCAGAGGCAGGCCGTGGTCCCCAGGATGGCGAGGACGCTCGGCAGTCGCAGCGCGAACTCACTGACCCCCAGTACCTTGTACGAAGCAGCCATGAGCCAGAACGCTAGCGGCACCTTGCGGTGCGGCTGCGCGTAGGGGAATTCGGGGACGAGCCAATGTCCCGCGCACGCCATGTTGCGTGCGAACCCCGCGTAAGCCGCCTCGTCCTGGTCCCACACGACGGTGGTCGCGTTGCCGATCAGCAGGTTGGCCACCAGGAGGAGAAAAAAAACCGCGACGAGCCTGCGATCGCCAACGATGGGGGCTGCAGCGAGCTTCATTCGGCCGACAGCGTACCTGCGCGTGCTGCCGGAGTCACGTCGTCACCGCGTCTCGTGTACCGTGCGAGTCTGATTCCAAGCGAGCCGGTGAAAGAACGGCTGTCCGAGCCAATAGGCGCTCGCGTACACGATCGCGATTCCGAGGCCCGCGCCGGCAATCACGTCAGATACAAAATGTCGCTCTTGCGCCACCCGCGCCACGCAGACCATGATCGCCAGCAGGATCAGGACCGGGCGCCAGCGCGGGAAATAGATTCCCAGCAGCGCGGCGAGCATGGCGGCGTAGACGGCATGCGCCGACGGGTATGAATCGAAGTGCAGCCGCGGATCGCCGAACGGGTGAAATTCGTACGGACCGGAGCTTTGCTGGGGCCGTGCGCGGCCCACCAGAAACTTGAGCCCGTGAACGGAAGCGCCCACCGCCATGGGTATTGCAAAGCCCACCAGGAGCCGCACGCGGTCGCGAAAAATCAGGAGCAGCAGCGGAATGGCCACGAAGCCCCAGCGCGCAAAGAAATGATAGGGCAGCTTCAAGACGCGGCGCAGCACCGTGCCATCGTCGGCGAATTCGGCGATACTGTCCGAGCACACTGCGTCGAAGGGCATGAGCGCCACGGACAGCACGATCAGCCCCAGCCCGACCCAAATCCACGTGAGCAAGCCACGCCGGTCGTTGGGCGTGCTCACGACGACTGGAGTGCCTGGCCGACTCGTATTCATCAACGCTTTCTGGCGGGTGTAGCGCGCGGCAGTGTACTCGCCCGTCGGCGCGACGGCAACCGGCCACCCGGGTCCTACCGCTCGTCAGCGGCCGGCTACTTCGGCCAGCCGGTCTGCCCGGCGGCCATTCAGCACGACAGCCAGCCCCGCGCGGGCACAAGTCAGCGCCGTGGCGGCGCCGATGCCGGAGCTGGCGCCGGTGATAATGAGGACTTGGTTTGTCAGGATTGGTGCCATCGCCGCGGATTGTACCGTCGGTGCCGCGCCCGGACTCGCACCCACAATCTGGACGCACCGCACGGCATTCGCTCAAATGGTCGCGCGGGTTACGGGCACGGCCCGCCGCCCGAGAGAATCTCGACGAACGGGCTGATGTCGTCGAAGTCGATCACGCCGTCGGCGTTTACATCGACGTTTTCGAACCTGCACGGGGTCGCGCCACCCAACGCGGCCACAAACGGGCTGATGTCGTCGAAGTCAATCACACCGTCGCAGTTGCAGTCGCCGCGACAAATCGGCGCGACCGTAAAGGTAAGGCTGGCCACGCTCAGGTCGACCGTCGCGGCCGCAGCCGGGGAATACTGCGGCGGGTTGTTCACAGCCGACAGGACGTTCGCCACCGCGTTTTGCAGGCGGAATGTATAGGTACCCTGTACGCTCGGTGCCGCGAAATGACCCGACATGACGATCTGCGGGCCCGGCTGCCCGATGCCTGGATCAACAACCGGATCGGTACCGATGGACGTGCCCGCCTGACCGAAGGTGTTCTGCCCTCCGCCGATCTGCGCCAGGTTTTTCTCGCCGACCGTACCGCGCTGTACGCCAATGTACCCGGACGGCGCACCGCTTTCGCCGGGGTTGCTGATCCCGGCCGGGCGGTTGAAGCCGTTCATCGCGCCGGGGATCGAAGCCGTGTCCCCGGGCGGAATGTCGAACTTGGCCGGGTTGCTGGCATCCTGCACCAGGTCGATGGCGATGAGCGCCAGGCCGAAGTTGTCCCCCGTGGAGACCGAAACCTTGACGGTCCAGTCCACCGTCGCGCCCGGCGAGATCGTTTGACCGGCCACGGTCGAGGTCAGCGTCAGCGTGGCGGTGGGCGTCGCCAGGGCCCCGGCCGCAAGCAGAAAACCGGCCAACGTCATGCAGATCATGGCTCGAAACATCGTGAACCTCCTCGCTGGGTATCAAAGCTGGGCTTTGCGACGGAGTTCCAGTTTTCGGACCTCGGCAGCGAAGCCGAGGCCGAATACGGCGACGAAAACGACCGGCATCAACTGCCAGATAACGTACCAGATCGTGGTTCGCACCACCGTTTCAAGTTGGCCTGTCGCGTAAAGCAGACACTCTACCGTGAACCGAAACCAGTACATTCGGCAGTCCGCGGCAATCACAAACAGTCCTGCCAAGGGAAACGCGGCCATCCTGATCTGGCGACGCACAGCGAGGCAGGTCAGCAAACCCGAGGCGACGATGAGCCAGCGACATACATGATATAGATACGGGCGTATGCCGCCTTCTGTAACGCTGGCCAAGAGAAACGAATCCAGGCAGCCCGCGATGAGACTTGTCATGGCTGCCCTCCACCGTCGGTCCATTCGTGGTGCACTTCAGGCGCGACGTATTGCCAGCCGACCTGCTGTCGCCACTGCTGAAGCCACTGCTGACATTGCCGCTCGGTCCACTGCGCCTGCTCGATGTGCTGCCACTCGCTGAAAAGTAAGAGCGCCAGACCGTCGATTCCCTCATGATACCAGCGATCGCCAGTTACGTATGAATAGTGCAGACAGATCCTGCCGCTGACATCGTGAGTAGCTACAAATGACGTGTCGTCCTCCGGGGCTACGCGATTAACCTTGATGTACTCGGTGAACTGGGGGTTATAGTACGCAGACTGATTCAGGAGCAGGTGGCAGTTTGCAGCATCGTCGCCGGGAAGCTCCCCAATTCGGTCAATCGCCAGGCGTATACGATCCTGCTCGAGATCGTTTACCGTTGAACTATTGGCCACGAAGATCGCTAGGCCGGTCGATCGGCAGGCCAGTCGTACACACGGTCCAATTGTTAACGCTAGCACCGTAGCCACGAACAGGACCACGGCCACTTGCGTGTATGTCCACCGCAAGCCGCCCGTCGGCAGGTCGGCGGGGAGGTTTATTGATCCGATGGGGTGATCCGCCAAACTGCCGACGAGTCGAAGGGCCGAATCCAAAGGCAGTGTCGGGCCGGGAAATTCCGGGCAGACTACATCATTGTCCGGCCCCGTGTAGTCGCCGGCCAGGATCGTGAAATCGCCGAAGTCGATGGCATAGTCGTTATCTAGGTCCACGTAAACTCCGGACGTGCCAAAGACATCGCCCGTCGGCCCCGTCGCCTCGCGTTGCAGCATCGCGTAGTCGCGCAGGTCGATGTCGAAATCGCCATCATTATCGCCCAGGCGCTGCGGACAGAGCGGTTCGAACACGACCCGGATCGCAAAGTTGCCCGGCATACCTAGCGCGCAGGGATTTACCCACTCTTGTGCGCTATAGTCGTAAACAAGGTTGTAGCCGGGCCAACAGCCTTGATTGCCGACAACGATGTGCGTGGAGCCAGACCAAACAGCGTACTGCCATTCGGTCACATACATCAGACCGATGCCGACGTGCGGACCATCGGCCGGCGTGAAGATCGCGCGGCATTGGCTGCATTCGACGCGCAGTCGCGTGACGTTCTTACCTGGCAACAGAACGGAGTGTTGGAAAAGATACTTGGCTTGGCCGTCCGAGCCTTTGTACAGGTAGAATTTGGCTGCCAAGCCGTGATCGTAGTATGCATTATTCTGATGCCACGAGTGGATTTCCCAAAGCTCAAGCGGGAAGAACTGCGCCGGGATGTCCAGCATGGCCCAGGCGATGTCGCCATAGGGGTTATCAGGCGTGCCACCTTCAAAGCTATTCACGATGTATTTTGCGCTGCTTTGCTCCACGCGCTCGATTTGCCAGGTGTACCGGCCCGGGATGTCGGCCCGAGCGTCGATTGTGAACTGGTTGAACAGCAGGAAGATGCACAAGACGCTTACGAACGGACGAAACACTCTTCGGGATGATCTCACGAGGAACCCTCCCAGCGTGGCGGAGCGGCATGAAAAGCCGAGTCACACACGAGGGATCATACCGCCGCCCGAGCCGGCTCGTCAAGTGAATTCGTGAGCCCTGGGCAACGTGCGCGCTCCCGCAATCCAGCCTCTTCCCGACCTGCCGCCCCCGCGCGCCTCGCCACGAGAAACAGCACGGCCAACATTAGCCCAGGCTACCCAGTTCGGAGGCCCAGTTCGCCGACGGGTCACCGAACGATACAATTCGCAGCAGTGGATGTGTTCACCGCCATCCGCACCGATCCGCGTCTCGAAGAGCTGACCCGGCCGCTTTCGCGGCGCTCGCGATCACACCAGGATACCGGCATCGATGGCCTGCCGCGCAGCTACCGCGGTCGCGAAACGTTTGAACAGGTAGCCCGCATCGTGTGGCCCCGGGCTGGCCTCGGGATGGAATTGGACGGCCATGAGCCGCAAGTCGCCGTGTACAAACCCCTCCAAGCTGCCGTCGTTGAGGTTCACGTGCGTGACGGCCCCGCCCACGCGGAGCAGCGATTCGGCATCCACGGCGAAGCCGTGGTTCTGGCTGGTGATCTCGACGCGTCCGGCCGGCCGGTTATACACCGGGAGATTGGCTCCATGGTGGCCAAAACCGAGTTTGTACGTCGTGGCGCCCAGGGCCAAGGCGAGAAGCTGGTGACCGAGGCAGATGCCGAACATCGGCAGCGTGCCAAGCAGCTCGCGGACCATCCCGGTCGTGCCGGTGACGGCGGCCGGATCGCCGGGGCCGTTTCCGAGCAGCAGTCCATCCGGCTGGAGCGCGCGGACCTCGTCGGCGGTCGCGCTGGCCGGCACATATGTCACCTGGCAGCCTGCCTGGGCAAGCAGCCGCAGGATGTTGTGCTTGATGCCACAATCCACGGCCACGATATGACGGCCCGGCGTGCTCTCGGTACTGGCCGCAGCTTGCGACCACAAGCCCGCCGCACGGGGCGCGACGCGCTGCACGAGATTGGCGCCGGTCATGGGCTCGGCCGCACGGGCGCGGCGCACCAGTTCGAGATCGTCCAGGATCTCCGTTGACAGCACGCCGCGCTGCGCCCCCTGCAGGCGAATGCGCCGCGTGAGGGCGCGCGTATCGACTCCGACCAGGCCCAGGACGTCGTGTTCCGACAGGAATTCGGGCAGTGCGCGGGTGGCGCGCCAGTTGCTCGGCCGGCGGGGCAGCTCCTTCAGCACGACCCCGGAAAGGTGCGGGTGCGGCGCCTCGAAATCCTCGGGATTCGTGCCGTAATTGCCCTGTAGTGGGAACGTCATCGTGACGATCTGCCCGCAGTAGGAGGGATCGGTGAAGATTTCCTGGTAGCCCGTCATGGCGGTGTTGAAGACGACTTCGCCGGTCCGCGTTCCCGTGGCTCCGCAGGCAACCCCCGTGAAAACGGAGCCGTCCTCGAGGGCGAGCTTGGCCGGCTGGCTGTTGGGAGCGCTCATGCGCGTTCCTCCGCGGCGCGCGCCGGGATG
>JAGVEP010000246.1 GCA_020058145.1 Phycisphaerae bacterium
CGAGCGTGCCCAGCGTCATGGCCACGTTGGCGGCCGCGACGAGCGTCTCCGGGTGATCGTCGCCGAGCATCCGGCGGTTCGCCTCGTACACGTTGCGCGACAGCGCGGCGGCCTCCTCGTACCGGCCGGTCTGGCCAAGCAGGGCCGCGTAGCTGCTCGTCGCACGCACGGTGTCGCGGTGATCCTCGCCGAGCACGCGCCGCGCGGTGTCGAGCCGTTCGCGCATCAGAGCCTGGGCTTCGTCCAGGCGGCCCTGGGCCGACAGGACGCTGGCCAGATTCCCCATGCTGGTCAGCGTGTCGAGGGCTTCGTCGCCGAGCAGACGGCGCATGATCGCCAGGGCCTTGCGGTGCAGCTCTGCGGCCTCATCGAGCCGGCCTTGCTGTTCGAGCACGTAGGCCAGGTCGTTCATACTCTGCGCGGTCTCGTGCCGGTTCTCGCCGAATAGTCGTCGGCGGCCATTCAACACCTTCCGCAGCAGCGCTTCCGCCTCGTCGAGCTCGCCCTTCTGCCGGTGCAGCCACGCGACGCTGGCCAGGCCGTCCAGAGCCTCGGGACTTTGGTCCCCGCGCTGCCGGCGGTAGGTATCCAGCGCGCTGCGCAGAAGCGGTTCGGCCTGCTCGTAAGAACCGAGGCTGGCGTAGGCGTTGCCGATGGCCTGCTGCAAGGTCGCTGCGGCCAGTGGGTCGAGCGCCGGGCCTTGCGTGAGTTGCGTGGCGGCTCCGTCCAGCACGTCGGCCACGCGCGCGTCCCGCCCACGATCGAGCGGCGTCGAGAGCATCTTGATGAGGTATTGACTGATCGCGCGGGCGTTCGACGCTTCCTTCTGGGCATGCGCGCGGGCCTCATCCGCGGACGAGCGGGCAATCTCGGCGGAGTCACGACGTTGGGCCGCAAGCTGCTCGGCTTCGAGCGCGCGCAGCCAGAGAATCGACATGAGCACGGCTCCCAAAAGCGCCAGCAGCACGCACGCGCTCATCGCCCGGGCCGCGTGCCGGTAACGCCGCAACGCCTTCTTCAGGGTATAGAGCGTGCTGTCGCGCTTCGCTTCTATCGGCTCGCCCGCGAGATAGTGCCGGATGTCGTTGGCCAACTCGCCGACGGTGTGGTAGCGGCGGTCGGGCTCCTTGGCGAGGCACTTGAGCGTAATTGTCTCGACCTCATCGTCCACATCCCGCCGATAGGTGCTCGGCTTGACCGGCGGAGTCTTCTGGATGTGGTCAAGAACCTCGCGAAATGAGCCCGTCAGCGGATAGGGGAACCGGCCGGTGAGGAACTGATAAAGCAGCACGCCGAGCGAGTACACGTCGGTCCGCACATCCGTGCCGTGCGGGTTGCCCTCGGCCTGTTCCGGACTGGCCCACGGCAAAGAGCCCATGAACTCGCCGGTGCGGCTCATTTCGGTGCAGTCGATGACGGCCGAGGTGCCGGCCGCCTTCGCCAGGCCGAAGTCGAGCACGTGCGGGTCGCCGTCGCCATCGACGCGGATGTTGCTTGGCTTGAGGTCGCGGTGAATGACGCCGTGCTGATGCGCGTAGTGTACCGCGTCGCAGACCTTACCGAACAATTCCAGCGCGGCGCGCAGCGGCAGCACGGGCGCGAAACTGCCGTCGTCGGAGGGCGCCTCCGGGACGCTATCCGCACCGGGTGGCAAGGACATCGTCAGCGACCAGACCCCGCTGCCGATGAGCTTGTCGAGCCCCACGCCGTCGATGAACTCCATGACGTAGTAGGGATAGCCCACATCCGTCATGCCGCTGTCATACAGTCGCACGATATTGGGGTGGTGCAACGACGCGATGAGCTCGATTTCGCGCTCGAAGCGCCGCCGCCGCGTTTCCGACCCCCAGGCCACGTCGAGCAGCACCTTGATCGCGACGTTGCGGTGCGTCGAACGTTGCAGCGCATTGAAGACGACCCCCTGCCCGCCGCGGCCCAGTTCGTGCAGGTCGTCGTAACCCGGAATGACCGGCACGGTCTTGGCCGTCTGGTGACTCTGTTTCAGAGTCCCCAGGACAATGACATCGTCTTTGAACCAGTCCTTCGCCTGACTCATGTTCCGGCGCCCCGGTCAGCCTTCGTCCCGTACTTGTTGCTCGATCAGTTCGGTGAGGCGCTTCATGATGCGCGACTTGGCCTGATAGACCTGGTCGACGCTCAGGCTCAGCTCCTCCGCGACCGCTTTCACCTCGCGGCCCTCCACGGCGTAGCGCTGAAACGCCTGGCGGTCGGCGGAGTTGAATTCTACCGTGATGACCCGCATGGCCTGCCGCACGTGGTACTGCCGCCACTCCGTTTCCCAGGCAGATTCGATCTCCTGGTCGCCGGACGCGGCCCGCGTGGCCTCGGCGATGTGGTCCAGGTCGAGCTCGCCTTTGCGCTGCGCCTGCCGCTTGAAAATCGCGTGGAGCGTCAGCGTTTTCAGGAAGGACCGGAATTTGCCCCGCGCCGGGTCGTATTGAAACGTCGGCATGGCCTTGCTCAAGGACATCAGCACTTCCTGCAGGATGTCCTCGCAATCCGCGGGCTGGAGATTCCGCCGCCGGGCGAAGCCGCGAATGAGGTCCGCGTACCGGTCATGAAATTCCTGCCAGGCCGAGGGGTCTTTGCCCTCGCTGACGCGCTGCAGCAAAGTGGCGTGTGTGCTCTGGCCGAACATGCCTATTAGTATAACCGCCGCGGGGTAGTCCAGGGTCCGCTGCGTGGACTCCGCGCCTTGCGAATCCGAGCCGCGTCGCAATCAGAGCCGCGCCGCAATCAGAGCCGCGCCCGTCAGAAACTATGAAAGCCGGGCCTCCTGGCGATCTTACGCGGGATCGAGTCCCATGATCGCTGCACGGGCTGGCCACTGGGGCCGCC
>JAGVEP010000523.1 GCA_020058145.1 Phycisphaerae bacterium
GCAGCGCGTGGCCCGCCCACGCAGGGAACGCACGCGCTGCGCGAAACCGGTCGCTCGCGCTCCCGGCTCGGACAGGCCGCCTAAAGTGTCACGCACCTCTGCTTGCGGGCCGCGTGCCCTGGGGGCATCATGGCGCCCATGCTGACTCTTACACATCGTGCCGTTCGACGCCACCTGGACGGCGCAACCGGCCGGTTCTGGTTAGTGCTCCTCTTGGGTGCGACTAGCTCCGCCGGCTGCGTCCAGTTCGGCTATGACCAGGTTCGCCTCGGACAGACCCAGCGTGAATACCGCGCCGCTTTTGCTGAGGGCCAAACGCGGCGCACCACGCAGGGCCTGTGCTACCTGGAACAGGATTGGCTCGGCCAGACCGACGCGGTCGTCCTGCTGCTCACGGCGGATCGCCGCGTCGCGGGTAAGCTGCACGCCGTACACAGCGAACGCCGCACACTGATCAGTGTGGAGACGGACTACGAACTGCACGGCGAACTTGATCCGGCCCTGGCGCGGCTGGGCGGCACGGGTCCGGTCGATACGCTGCGCGCGGTCGCCGACGAGCTGACTACAGGCGATGCGGACGCCAGCGTGCGCGAGGCGCACGGCTGGGTGGCGGCGGGTCTCGTGCGGCTCATGCAGCGTTGGCCGCACGTGGGCGATGAGGGGCCGGCTTTGACGCGGCTGACGGCGATGCTCGAACGCGTGCCGGGTGGAGGCACGGCGCACATCAGCGTCGATCCCAACGGGGTCTACAGATTCGAGTACACGCAGGGGGTTGCGCGGTAAGGGCGGGGCCCGACGTCGCCGCTTACACCGGCTGGGCCAGCGCGGCCCGCTTTTTCTCGATGTCGGCGAGCAGCTTCTCGAACGGGTCGACGAACAACTTCACGCCTTCGTCGAGCAGCACGGCGGTCACCCAGTCCATATCGAGCTTGAGGCCGGCGAATTCGGCCATGACCTGGTGCGCCTGGTCGAGATCCCGCTCCATCGTCTGGGCGGTGACGGCGTGATCCCGAATCGCGTCGAGTGTATTGGGCGGCACCGTATTCACGGTGTTTACACCGATAAGCGGATCGACGTACTTGGTGTCCGGGTAGTCGGGGTTTTTGGTGCTCGTGCTGGCCCAGAGCGGCCGTTGCGGGCGCGCCCCGGCAGCGCGGAGCGGCTCAAACTGCGGGCCCTCGAACACCACCTTGTATTGTGCATAGGCAATTCTGGCATTGGCGACCGCCGCCAGGCCGAAGAGCGGCTCCAGGTGCGGCTCACCGTTGGCAATGCGGTGTTCGAGGATCTTGTCGACCAGCGTGTCCACGCGGCTGACGAAGAATGAGGCCACGGACGACACCAGGCCGAGCGGCCGGCCATGCCCCGTAGCTTGAAACCGCCGCAGGCCCTCCAGGTACGCCGCGATGACCTGCTCATACCTGGCGACCGCGAAGATCAGCGTCACGTTGACGTTGATGCCTTCCCCAATCAGCGTCGCGACGGCGGGCAGGCCGGCCTCGGTTCCGGGAACCTTGATCATCACGTTGGGCCGGCCGAGCGTGTGGAACAGCCGCCGCGCTTCGCTGATGGTCGCCTCGGTGTCGTGGGCGAGTTGCGGATTCACCTCGATGCTGACGAAGCCGTCGCGGCCATGGGTTTCGTTGTACACGCCGCGGAGGCAGTCGGCGGCTTCGCCGACATCGGCCATCGCCAGCGTCTCGTAGATTTCGAGGGTACTGCGGCCTTGGCGCGCCAGACGGCTGATATCTTCGTCGTAGACCGAGCTGCCGGAGATTGCCTTCTGGAAAATCGCCGGGTTCGAGGTCACGCCGGTAATGCCCTCGTCGACCAACTCGGCGAGCTGACCGCCGCGGACGAGTTCGCGGCTGATGTAGTCAAGCCAAATGGCCTGTCCAAGCGCGGCGATTTGGCGGATGCGGTTCATCATGTGTGGCTTCCTGTCAGGCCGACTCGGGTGGCGACTGCGCCGAGCGCCTCCCAATTATACCGGTACCAGGCGCGGCGGGAATTGGCGGGCCGGCTGCCGGCGCCTGGTACTTGCCACCGTGACATATTCACCGGGCAAGGGCCTGGTAGATGCCAATCAGCTTCTCGAGCTGCCCATCCCACGAGAGGGTTTGCTGCGCCAGCAAGCTGCACCGCCGGCGGTAGGCGTCTCCCTCGGCCTCCAGTCGTCGGCGAATCGTCCCGGCCGCCTGGATGACTTCTTCCCGGTCCACCGGGAACCCGATGGTGCAACCCACCTGTTCCCGGTTGACCAGCTCGCCCAGATCCCCAATGTACCGGGTGAGCATCACCGGCAAGCCGCACCGCAGGTATTCGGAAAACTTGACGGGGCAGGCCACCTGGTTGGTCAGGTTGTCCTCGCGCAGCAGCAGGGCCAGGTCGGCCGCCATCAAATGGGTCGCGACCTCGTTGTGCTTCACCGCGCGCATGGTGACATCGTGGCTGGCGATGCCTGCACGGCCCAGATGTTCCTGGAAAATCGCCGCCTCCGTGGTCAGCACGAGCAGGTGCGCATCCGGCATGGCGCTGCGGATGGCGGCGAAGGCCGCCGCGATCGCATCGGGCCGCTGCCAGTGCCGCATCGCGCCGGAATAGCACACGACGAACTTGTCGTGCAGCCCCAGTTCTTGGCGCCGTTGCCTCCGCTGCTCCTCCGCGAAATAAAATGTGCTCGTGTTCACGCAACAAGGCACCACGGAGGTCAGCGCCTGCGGCCTGAGCAGGCCCTTCTGGCGCAGATGCTCCATCAGCCGCTGTGAAACTGCGTTGACGGCGTCGGCGCCGGCCATGGAGTCTTCCAACTGGCGTCGATTCCGTCGGGCCAGGTAGCCGCCCAGCCACCCGGCGTAGTGCAGCTCATCCTCGCTGGCCCCGCGGATGTCCAGCAGGATGCGCAAACGCGAGTCGCGCCGCTTCAGCCGCAGTGCGGCCACGGCCGTGCTTTCGCCGCGACAGTGTACGATGATCGGCTCCGCCCCGCCCCAGCCGAATCTTCGGATCGACCGGCGGAGTTGGCCTGCCCAAAGGGGAATCTGGCCCGGACAGGCACCCATCAGGCGATACTTGAAGTGCAGGGCGACACCCGGCAAGACCCGGCGGACTTCGTCCGCGCGTCGCTTGACATGCGGGTCTCGTAAATGGCGGAGACTGGTGAGAAATACCGCCGCCCGTTGAATGTCGGGCGCCTTTTCCCCGAGCAATCGCAGCGGCGCAAGCAGTTGCGAGTCGATGATCCCCGAGAAGAAGCTGTCGGAACTAAAGTGAACCAGCCGCATCCCGCTAGCACCCAGTCTGCGTAATGGTCGCGCGCGGGCGGCATTCTACCCGCAGCCGCGGCTCGCCGGCAATCGCACCGTCGCTGCGGCTCGGCCGTCGCGCCATCAGCCGTGTCCCCTGGCCAACGGAAGTCTCCCTGGTCGCCGCGCGGCATCCACCGGCCGGTAATACTGATCCCGTTGCTGCGCGGTCCAGCCGGCGTCGGTGATCAGCCAGCGGATTTCGGCTTCGTCCAGCCGGAACGTCGTGCCCGCAGCGGAGACGACGTTCTCCTCCATCATGACCGAACCCATGTCGTTGGCGCCGAAAAACAGGGCCAACTGCCCGATCTTCGGCCCCATCGTTACCCAACTCGACTGGATATTGGGGATATTGTCGAGATACAGGCGGGCGACGGCGAGCAGCCGCAGATATTCGTTCGCGTCGGCGAGGAACAAGTGTTCGCCGTCAGGCGCGGGGCGGGAATTTTGGATTTTGGATCTTGGATTTTGGATTGGGGCCGTCGCCGGCTGTTTCCAGCGCCCGAGCGGCGTCCCCTCGGGCTGAAACGGCCAGTGGATGAAGGCTGTGAAGCCGCCGGTTTCGTCCTGGAGGTCGCGCAGGCGGCGCAGGTGCTCAATCCGTTCGGGCCACGTCTCGATATGCCCGAACATCATCGTGCAACTGGTTTTCATCCCGAGCCGGTGGGCCTCACGCATCACCGCGAGCCACTCGTCGGTCATGGTCTTGCCGTGGCCGATCTTGCCACGGACGCGATCGACGAGGATTTCGCCGCCGCCGCCGGGAATCGTGGCGAGCCCCGCCTCGTGCAGCCGCTGGAGCACGTCGCGCAGCGGCAGGCGGAAGACCTGGTGAAACGCCCAAATTTCCGGCGGGCTGAACGCGTGAATGTGGATCGTTGGATAGTGCTGCTGGATGAAGCGCAGCAGATCGAGATACCACTGAAAGGGCCGTCCCTGGCCGCTGGGATGCTGTTCGTCTGGCACCAGCCCGCCTTGCAGCAGCACTTGCGTGCCGCCGATGGCGAGCAGCTCCTCGATTTTGCGCCCGATCTCCTCGTAGCTGAGGATGTACGCCTCGCGGTCGCCCGGCTGGCGGTAGAAGTTGCAGAAGATGCACCGGGCCGTGCAGACGTTGGCGTGATTGATGTTGCGATCGACGACGTAGGTGCGGTACGGCTCCGGGTGCAGTTCCGCACAACGCGCGAAGGCCATGCGACCGAGTTCGTGGATGGACGCCTCGCAATATAGCTCGAGCGCGTCGGCGTCGGTGAGGCGTGCCGAGGTACTCATGGCGCAAACTCCGTGCGTTGCACCCGTAGCCCTGCGGGCCAGGCGATGGTCGCGCCGGCCGGCGTAATGCCCGCCTGCGCGCATCGTCGTGCAAACAGGTCGGCGCCTTCCATCGCGCGCGCGTCAAGCGTAAACGTCAGGCAACGCGTCAGGTAGCGCCGCGCGAGTTCGACCGGCCAGCCGTGGGCCGGGCCCTCGCACTCGGCGATCTCAGCGGCCCGCGCGACGCCGCGATTACGTGCCCGGCACAGCACATCCCCCACTTCAAGGACCGTCGTGTCGCGCGTCGCCCACACCGCAAACACAAACGGCAGCCCGGTGAGTTTTCGCCAGGCGCTGCCGAGATCGACCTGGTGCGCGAACCCGCCGCGACGTGGGTCGACCACCTTGTCACCGATGAGCAGCACCGCTTCCAGCCCCCCAAGGTCGGTCAGCCCCGATTCCAGAGGCCGGACATCCAGTTTGCAGCCGTACAACTCCTGCCACAGTACGCGGGCCAGCGCGATGGAGGTGTGCGAGTCTGGATCCACCCAGAGCGTGCGCACGCGGTCCGGCGGGACCTGGGAGAACACGCGCACGGTCAACGTCTCGCCGTCGGAGGCGATGCACGCATCGGACACCACGCGGTACGGCCCAACACCGTCTGAACGCCCGTGCCTCACAGAACTAGCGTCGGCCCCCGTAGTAGCGTCGGCCCCCGTAGTAGCGTCGGACCTTCGAGTCCGACGGAATGTAGCGTCGGACCTCCGAGTCCGACGCAGCACGTCCACGATCGGTACGAGCGCCGCATCGACCTCGCCCGCGTCGAGCAGCGCTGGCAGCCGCGCCGGCACGTCGAAGCGCAGCTCCACGCGCGGGTCGTCCGCCAGCCCCGCGATGAGCGGGCGGGAGTTCAAATAGGAAACCACACCGAGTCGCAGCACGCCGAAACCTCACTCGCGGTGTTGCAAGTTGATGCTGGCCAATATAATTGCGGGCGGTGTGTATCGCGAACGGGTCAAAACGTCGCTATTGAACTTTCAGAAAAGTTGAAAAGGTTGCCCACCGCGGCCGAGTCTGCTCCGTCGCGACGGCGCGGGCTGCGAGTTTGAGCAAGGAGATCACCCATGAACCGCAACTGGGTCCGTGTCCGTCTGACAGCACTAGTTTTGATGATAGTCTGGGCGGCGGTACCCGCACCGGCCGCCGATCCGGCCAGCCTGGTCCCCGGCGACACGTTGCTGTATCTCGGCTGGTCCGCCCAGAGCGAACCCTGCCCGCTCCTGGCCCTTGCCGAAGCGAGCGTACACGCCCCGCTGGTGACGAAGGAGATCGGCGATGGCGCAGCCGCCTTCCAGAAGGGGCTGGCGATCATCGAGGCCTGCAGACGCCACGACGGGACCTTCGTTCTGCTCGGGCCGAAACTCAACGGCGATTACATAGTGAGCCAACTTGGCCTGGTGGTCGCCGCCGGTCCCGCCGCGCCAGCTCTGGCCAGCGCCTTCGCGGCGTGGGCGGAAGTGCTGGTGGACACGCCGGACGCGATCGGGTCCACGTCTGTCGACGGGGTGACCTTGCGCCAGGCCGCGCTGCACCCCGACCACAGATTGCTGTGGACAGTGCACAAAGACCACTTCATCGCCGCGGCGGACGAAGCGGCGGTGCGGCGGCTGCTCGCGGTCCTGGACGGACATGGCCCAACTCTGGCTGAGAATGCGGAATTCCGCGCGGCACGGGCGCAGGTGCAACCTGCGACCACCGGCGGAACGGTCACGGCGTACGCCGACGTCGCGGTCTTGGTCGCCGCGTTCAAGGAGCTCGCGGCGGCGGACACTGCCGACACGGACCCGCCCGCGGATGTCACCGGGGCGCTTGGCCTGGACGCGTTCAAGTCCGCTTTTCTGCACCTGGACCGCATTAACGACCAGAGCCGCATGACCGCCTTTGTACACGTCGAAGGTGCGCGCGGCCTGGCCAAGCTGTACAAACAAGCGCCGCTCGCCGATGACGATCTGCGGGTGGTCCCGCAAGATGCCTTCTGGGCGGTGGTGTGGAAGCTGGACCTTGCCGCGCTCTGGCAGGAGGCCCTGCGGGTCATCGAGCAACTCAAGCCGGACGTGCTCCCGACGGTCGAAGGCGGCCTGGCTTTCGCGGCGCAGTTCCTCGGTTTTTCGCTGACCGACGAGCTCCTCCCGGCCCTCGGTGATGCGTGGGCGCTCTACGACGCCCCCGCTCACGGCGGTTTTCTCATCACCGGAATCGTCGCCGTCGGCCAGGCACGGGATCCCGAGGCCGTCGAGCGCATGGTGTCGGGGCTGATCGAGCGGTTGAGTCCGCTGGCGGCCACGAAACAGATTCGCCTGGAGCGCAAGGAGCTGCGCGACGGCCCGCACACGGTGCACTACCTGCTCATCGGCGGCTACCCGATACCCGTAGCACCTGCGTGGGGTTTTGTCGGCCAGCGCTGCGTCGTCGGTTTGTTCCCGCAGACCGTCGCCGTCGCCATGCGACAAGCCGACCCGCAGACCCGCGGGCCGAGCTTGCTGGACCAGCCGGATTACAAGGCCGCGCGGCCGCTCTTGCCGGAGAAGCTCACCAGCGTCGGCTATGCGGACGCGCGGCAGTCGCATCGCACCTGGTATGCCCTCAAGCACCTGGCCCTGACTGCCGTGGCCTCGCTTAGCGCCGGCACGCCACAGGCGTTCGACCTCGCCGCCGTGCCCACGTATCCCCAGGAGCTCAAAGAGGTGCGCAATACCGTCTGGGGGTGCGGCGCGGATGAGCACGGCGTCATCTATCGCGGGTTCGGTAGCTCCGCAGCGAGCCTGCTGATCGGCAGCGATCCGTCGGGTCTCGCCACGGTCGCGCTGACGACCTCGATTCTGCTCCCGTCGCTCTCCCGGGCCCGTGAAATTGCCAAGCGTGCGGTGAGTGCGGCCAACCTGCGGGGCATCGGGCAGGCCTGCTTTATTTACGCCAATGAGCACGACGGGCGCTTCCCGCCGCAACTCGCGGATCTGCTCCCCGACGGCAGGATCACGGAGAAAATGCTGCACTCGCCCCGCGACGACCTGCCCGACGTTTCGTACGTGTACATCGCCGGACAGAAGTTCGAATCCCGACCGACCAACATCCTGGCGTACGAGCGGCTAATCGGCGACGAGGGGACGAATGTTCTTTTCATAGACGGGCACGTCGAGTGGATGAAAGTGGAAGCTTTCCGCAGCGCGCTGCGCGAGACGTATGAGCGGCTGAATCGCGCGGCCGATTTGCCGAAGGAGTTTCGGGACTAAGACGAGGTGCGGACCGCGTCAACTGAGGAGTTCACCATGCCAAACGTGGGAGTGCTGCTATCCGGGTGCGGCTTCCTGGACGGAGCCGAAATTCACGAATCCGTGCTGACGCTGCTGGCGCTCGACCAACAGGGCGCGACGATCATCTGCTGCGCGCCAAAAGTCAGTTTCGCCGTGGTCGATCATTTAACGAAGAAACCCACGGGTGAGAAACGCGACGTGCTAGCCGAAGCGGCCCGCATCGCGCGCGGCGAGATTCGCGACGTTGCGACCGTCCAGGCGACCCAGCTCGATGCGCTCATCCTGCCGGGCGGTTTCGGTGCGGCCAAAAACCTGTGCAATTTCGCCGAAAAAGGGGCGGCGTGTACGGTCCATCCCGAGGTGGAGCGCCTCATCGGTGACTGCCTCGCCGCCCGCAAGCCGGTCGGCGCGATCTGCATCGCGCCCGCCTTGCTGGCCCGCATCGCCGGGAAGCGCGGCGTGAAAGCGACGCTAACGATCGGCAATGACGCCGGCACGGCGGGCGCGATCGTCGCGATGGGCTGCGTCCACGAGAATCGGCCGGTGACGGAGGTCGCCGTGGACCGCGCGCACAAGGTGGTCTCGACGCCGGCGTATATGCTCGGCCCCGGACCCGCGGCAGTGTTCGAAGGAATTCGCAAGCTGGTCGAGCAGGTATTGGCGCTGATTTGAGGCGCGCTCAGATTACCCAGTCCGCCCCATCCAGGGCACCGCTCGCGATGTCCGTATCGAGCTTGACCGTGACCTCCAACCCCGAGCCGATCGGCAGTAGAACGCTGCACACCCCAGCCAGCGCGCGAACGTACGCCACAAACGCCGCCAATTCCTCCGCGTGTGACGTCACGTTGTCGGTCACGAGCGTCGCACGGTGCGCCAGCCGCGGCCACACCAACTCGAAATAGCGGCGGGTGCTCGGCTTGTCCGCATCGAGAAACACAAAATCGAACGGTCCGGGGAGCTGTGGCAAGATTTCTTCGGCGGCGCCGTGCATGGCCGTCACCGTGCCATCCAAGCCCGCGCGTGCAAACGCGGCGCGGGCCGCTTTGACTTTCACGGCGCTGGCGTCCAGCGTCAGCAGCGTCCCGCCGTTGTGCCGCAGCGCCGCCCCGAGCCACAGCCCGCTGTAGCCATAGCTGGTGCCAATCTCCAAGCCGCGGCGGAAATCGCCGGCGAGCACGAGGGCGTGAAGAAATTCTCCTGAGACGCGCGGAATGGCCCACGCATCGTCGCGCTCGCGAACCAACTTTCCGACGCGCTCGATCTCTTTCCATGTGGCTGGTGTGATCGTCTGCTCAAGCATATCTCGACTGTAGCCCGGCGCCCGCCCGCTGCCAACCCGCTCGCAAAATGGGGCCAAAATGCCCGGAAAATAAGAGATGGAAGGTCTAGCCGTGGCGCGTCTTGGACCTTCCATCTGCGGCCGCGATCCGCCGTGCGGACCGCCAGAAAATTGTATCGAGCCGCACACCAAACGTGTGCGTACCGCAATCTTGCGCGAAGTGCATGGGGAGATGCAAGAGGAATTTTGAAAAAACTTTCGCGCCGCGCGGATCGTGTGGCGTACTAACCCGCCGAGAGCGTCGCGCGACGCAGCGCGCATCGGTCAGCCCACTTGAGCCCGGTGAGAGCTTCGTGGTAGCCTGCACCACATGAAAACCACGCTGCCATCTTGTGGGAATGCTGTGCGTCACCGTCGTGGGTGGTGGGCCGCCCGCGCGCTGCACGGCCCGTGGCTGCTCCTCACGCTGTGCGGCTGCAACATGCTCAGCGATCAACAGCGCCTGTGTCTCACGTCTGGCGAGCAGGCGTTCCAGGCCAAACAGTACGACGCCGCGCGGCAGCGGCTCACGCAGTTCCTCAGCGAAGTGCACGATCGACCGGAGGTCGCCCGCGCGCTATATGTGCGCGGCATGGCCGCCGCCCTGTCGGGGCACCGGCCCGCTGCCTACGCCGACTTGCAGCGCGCTGCGCGGGAGTCCCGCGATCCACAGACCACGTGGCAGCCGCACGTGGTCCTGGGCGTCCTGTACTTTGAGGATGAGAACTGGTTGGCGGCAGCGCAGGTGCTGACCGAGGCGGCGGCGCGGATGCCGACGGCACCGCCGCTAGATGCCGTCCTGTTCCGCCTGGCGATGTGCCATGAGCGCCTCGGGCGCTGGGAGGGCGCCTTGCCGCCGTGCCGTCGAATTGCGGCCGAGCTGCCGCGCAGTCCTTATGCGGACGACGCGGCGCGTCGGCTGCAACTGCGAGCGAGCTGCTTCGCCGTGCAGTGCGGCGTGTTCACCCGGGCCGACAACGCGAGTGCCCTGGTGGCTCGGCTTGGGCAGGTCGGATTCAAGCCGTATGTGCGTCAGGAACCTCGGGGCGGCAACACATACCATGTGGTGCTGGAGGGGCGTTACGCCTCGTACGCCCAGGCGCTTCAGGCGCTGGCCCACGTGAAGGGCTATGTCCCCGAAGCCGTGCTCTGGCCCTGAAAACGATCAGCGATCAACATTCAGCGTTCAGCTTCGGTCGTCGGGGCAACTCGCCTTTGCCGACCACGGATGAAGCTGACGGCTGAATACTGATCGCTGAGCGTTACAGAAACACGCCGGGCCGGAGTAGTCCGGCAAAACCCCGGCTAGTCCGGCCCTTTCGAATTAGCGTGCGCGCTGTTCTGCGGCGCTGTGATCCGGCTTAGTAGCCGTTCACGATGTTGAAGTGCTCGAGAATGTTGGTGACATTCGAGCCGAACTCCGCCGCCTTCCAATACCAGTTGCTGCCAGAGCAGCCCCACCAGCCGAGGAGGGTCGCCGCAGACGCGAGCATGAGCAGTTTCTTGTACATTCGCATTCTCCTTCAAAAACAAGGTGCTAGATTCACACTTGCCGATTGGCCTACAAAAGCGACCACCGCCTTTAACCGCGCCAGCTCGACAGCGAATCGCCAAGATCGCGGAGCAGACTAGCCTCAATACGATCGGTCGTCAACCGCCCGAAGGCTGTCCTGGAAAAAATTTTTCTGCCACAATCCCCGGATTCTGCAGGAAAGTGACGGATTGTCGTCACCGCTGAGGGCCTGCTTTATCGCGTTGTGCGCGTCATGCGGGCCGTTCATAATGCCGGCAAGGACTATCTCGCGAGACTCACTATGACCAGAGACCAGGCGTGGCAAATTCTCTGTGAATACACGGCCAGCGATTCGCTGCGCAAGCACGGATTGGCGATCGAGGTCGCCATGCGGCATTACGCCCGGAGCTGCGGGGCCGATGAAGAGGCCTGGGGACTGGTGGGGCTGCTTCATGATTTCGACTACGAGCGCTGGCCAACAGTGCCGGAGCATACTCGCGAGGGGGCGCGGATCCTGCGCGACCAGGGCGTCGCAGAAGAGCTGGTCGCGGCCATTCTGTCACACGTGCCGTGGAACTCGCCCGAATACCCGCGCGACCGGCCCATCCGGCGGACGTTGTTTGCCGTCGACGAACTGTGCGGCTTCCTGGTGGCGTGCGCCCTGGTGCGACCGACGCGACTCGGCGGACTGGAACCAAAGGGGGTGCTCAAGAAGCTCAAAACGCCATCGTTTGCGGCCAGCGTCTCGCGTGCGGACGTCTATGCCGGACCGGACCTGGTTGGGCTGACGCTGGAAGAGCATATTCGGAACTGCATCACGGCCCTCCTGGGTGCCGCGGAGCCGCTGGGCCTAGCGTGCGCGGCTGGCGGGAGAGAATAACTCGCGGTCCCCGGCGTCTTTAGATTAGGAAGCATGATGCACGGGCGATCGACACAGCGCGGGGCGCTCGACCCCCCGGAGCGGACCCTGCTGGAGGAGCTCGTCCTCGAGTTCGGACCCCGCCTGCTTGCGTTTGTCCGTCGAAGTTATGGGCTCATGCACGACGCCGAGGACATTGTGGCGGAGACCTTCTGTCGGGCGGCGCAGAACATGGCGGCCGTCCGGGCCAGCGAAAGACGGGATTTGTACTTGCTGGTCATCGCGCGAAATCTCTGCCGGGATCGCTTTCGGCGCCGGCGACCCAAAGCGATGTCGCCGGAGCAACTGGAGGAATACGTGCGCCCCGCCGAACAAGACGAACCGCTCGAGGCCACGGAGGAGAAAACCGTGCTGCGGGCAGCCGTCGCACGCTTGCCCGAGGGCTTGCGGGAGGTCGTGGTGCTCAGGCTCTCCACGAACTTGAAATTCGAAGAAATCGCCGCGCTGCTGCGCATCCCGCTTGGTACCGTCCTCTCGCGGATGCACGCCGCCGTGCAATCTCTGAAAGAAACCTTGGCCAACCGACCATGAACACCGACCGACAACATGCCACCTGTGAGACGTATCGCGATGACCTGCTGCGCGTGGCCTGCGGCGATCTGCCCCGGCCGCCGGCGGAGCTGGCCGCGCATCTGAGCTTCTGCGGGGCCTGTCGCGACGAGTTGGAGACAGCACGAGAACTCCTCGCCGACCTCCGCACCGCGCTGGAACCGGAAGCTCTGTCGCCAGCAGTCGTGGGGCGGATTGCTGCGCGCATGGAGATCGCGGTCGCGAGGTCACGCCGCCGGTTTCCGGGCTGGCTGCGGGTTGGCTGCACCGCGGTGGCGGCGGCTCTACTGGCCGCGGTGTTGTGGCCGCACAAGCTCACTCCGTCGCGTGCGACGGAATCGTCGGCCGTCGTCGTCGAGTTAACGCCGCAGGAAGCGAGCGAGCTGATGGCGGCGTACGCCGTGCTGGGTTGGGAGAGCTTGACCGATGTGGCCATACAGGAACTGGGCTCGCGCGTGCAGAGCATGGCGCAGAGAGTGGAACGTCAGAGCACTGCCGCGGAGGCGCTGCCCTGGCGGGCCGAGGATGACTGGGATATACCCGCCGGGCCGACCGGAGCATCGGCCGAGCCGGGCCAACGTGTGGCATGAACGCGACTGGCACGGTCAGGTCCGTGCATAACGCAAAGGGAACGCCATGAAAGCCGCCCTTACGCTTTCAATCGGTGCTCTGCTGTTTTTCGGGTCCGCCGTTGCGTTAGCGCAGGGTTCGGGTCGCCCAACAGAGCCACCCCGTCCGGCGGAACCTGGGCGGACGCAACCTCCGCCGCCGAATGCGCGACCGGACCGCGAGGATCCACGGCCGCCGCCGGAACCCGGCCCACCACCACCGGCGTGGGATCAGTTGAC
>JAGVEP010000161.1 GCA_020058145.1 Phycisphaerae bacterium
CCGAGTCGGGCCGGATGCGCAGGGCGGCCTGGAAATGCTCAATCGCTGCGGCGCGGCGGTCTTGCTGAACCAGCAGGTTGCCGAGCTGGATGTGGGCGGTCTCGAAATCGGGATTGCGCTCGAGGGCCTTTTGAAACTGCTCCAGAGCGGCATCCGGGCGGCCGAGCTTGGCCAGCACCGAGCCCAGGGAACAACATGCGTCCGGCTTGTCGGGACGGACACGCTCTGCCTGGCGGTAGTAATCCAGCGCCGTTTCAAGCTGCCCGGCGGCTTCCGAAACCCGGCCGTAACTGTACAGTCCTTCGTAGAAATTCGGCTCCGCGCGCACGGCGGCGGCGAAGTGCTCCTGGGCCAAGTCAAGCTGGTTGCGTCCAAAGAAAATCGCCCCTAAGTTGTTGTGTGCCAGGTATGAATCCGGATTCCTGGCCAGCACGTCGCGCCACAGGGTTTCCTCGTTCTCGAAAACGCGCGTGTAGCGCTGCGTGAGCACGAGCAGGACCACCAGGAGCAGTGCCGCCAGCCCGCGCGCCGGTCGCGGCGGCAGGACCCGCGCACCAAGTGCGATGAGCAGGACAAACGGGCCGACACACGCAAGATACTGAAAATGGTCGGCGACGAAGCTGTACCGCATGGGGTAGACGTTGATGAACCCGAGGGCCGGCAGCAGCGTCCCGCCAAAGAACAAAATCGCGGTGAGCGGCCCACGTCCGATCCGGGCCCGCAGCCGCCACAGAGCCACGACAACGCCGAGCGCGGCTGCGGGGTACAGCCATTGCCACCACAGAGCGGCGTCGAGGTCCCATTTGGGATAGTTGAAGTTCAGGCCCACGGGCCACAACAGCGTGCTGAGGTAGAACCAGACGGCCCGCCCGGCGATCAGGCCGCGTTCGAGAAACGAAAGGTCCCAGGCTGCACCCACGGCCCGGACGTTGTGCTGCTCAAACCAGGTCGTGACGACTCCCGACGCCATGCCCAGGACAAAGAACGGCACCGTCAGCAGCACAGCCCGCCAGCCCAGCCGGCCACGTTGCCACCAAAGCACCAGCAGAATCGCGGCCGGCAGCGACGCCGTGACACTCTTACTGAGCAGCGCGGCGACAAAGAGGCCGAGCGCGAGGGCGTAGCGTCTCCAGGGCCGGGCTGCGTCGCCGGACGCCGTGTCGAGGGGCATGACGCGCAGATAGACCAGCAGCGCGGCCCAGTAGAACATCCCCGACAGCAGGTTCTTCCGTTCGGTGACCCAGGCGACGGACTCCACTTGCACGGGGTGCAGGCCGAAGAGGCACGCCGCCAACCAGGCTCCCGGCACCCGGAGCCGGCGCAGGATCAGCCAGAGCAACGTCGCGCTGGCGGCGTGCAGCAGCAGGTTGACGACGTGGTAGCCGGCGGGCTGCAAGCCCCAGAGGTGGTACTCGAGCCAGAACGTGGTGAAAACGAGCGGGTAGTACTGAATGGTGGCCCTTGGTTTGGTCCAGATCTGCCGCAATCCATCGAGATTCCGCAGCGTCGGATTGTCGGTAACGTAACGGGGATCGTCCCAGATGTACCCGGCCCGCAGCACCGGGAGGTACGCGATCAGGATGAGAAAGAAGAGTGCCGCGGCGCCGGCCGGAACGTGAAACGGGCTCACCGGCACGCCACGGGGGACGATGGTCGGCGTCCGCGAACGACCGTCCGTTTGCTTGCGACGACTCACCAATCGCGTGATCCCATTAGCCGCTCTGTCGGCCCGATTGTACAAAGTCGGGCCGTTAACAAGAAGGCCGAGGGAGCACGGTGTGCTCCAGCGGCCGTCGTCATGTGGCACAGGCTTCCAGCCTGTGGTTTCACCGGCAAGATGCCGGTGCCACATCAGGTGGTGGGCGGGTGCGGGCGGCCGGTCAGGGCGCGAGGAACTCGTCCTCGATGTACTTCGCCGCCGCGGGAAACGCGCCGGCGGCGCGGGCGAAATCGACGCGTAGCAGGTGTTTGTCGCGCCAGTCTCCGGCCCGCGAGATCAACTTGCCCGCGCGGTGCAGCGGGATTTGCCCGGACGGCCCCTGCGCGAGTTTCGCCTCCACATCCGCGGTGAGCAGGTATTCGATCAGTCGCTGGCCAGCGGCGGGGTGCGGGCAGTCCTTGAGGAGCGCGACCGTGTTGGGCAGCAGCAGCGTACCCATCTGCCCCACGCCTTGATCAGGCCAGATGATCCGCACCGGTTTGCCGGCGTCGAGCTCGCCGAGCGCATCGTCCGTGTCCGTGAGCGCAAACGCGAGGCGGCCGGCGGCGACCATTTCCGCGCAGGCCTTGTTGCCGCCGGCCACGACCACCTGGTTGCCGCGTATGGCCGCGAGCAGACTCCGGGCTTTTTCTTCGCCGAGAGCCGCGAACAAGCACGCGATGTGGGACGCGGTGGTGCCGAACAGCGGCTTGGCGAGCGCGGTCCGGCCTTTCCATTCGGGGGCGGCGAGGTCGGTGACCGAAGTCGGCATGTCGGCGGGCTTCACGAGATCGGTATTGACGACGAGGATGCGGGCGCGGGCGGCGAAGCCGTACCAATAGCCGTCTGGGTCGCGAAACTCCGCGGGGTAATTGTCCGCCTCGGCCGGCCGGCATGGCTGAAGCAAGCCCTCCTGCTTCAGCCGGAGTGTGTGCAGGATTTCATTGTTCCAATGGACATCGCAGCGTGGGCGGTTGGCTTCGGCCCGGATGCGGCTGGCGAGGCCGAGCGACTTGGTGGACTCGGTGTCATAAACCGCCTGGACCGCGATCCCGGTGCAGGTCGTGAAGTCGCTGAGAATCGGTTCGGCGAACTCGCGGTCGAGCGCGACGTAGGCGACGACCTCACGCTCCGCCGGCGTGCCATCCTTCGGCGACTTCACGTCGCCGCGCTGCTCACACGCGCTCGCCAGAACACAGACCAAGATGGTCGACAGCCTAAGTCGCATCGTAGCACCGCTTCGAAGGTCGGCACTGCCACGCCCAGAGCAATAGCGCCCAGAGCGGCAGGATGAAGCCAACGGCCAGGAGCGCGAGAACGGCCAGATCACGGTAGAGGCCAAAGTGCAAGAGCCCAAACGCCCGCACCGAGACGGTCTCCCAGCCCGGCGGCACCAGCAACACCGTTGTACCGATCTCGGCGAAACAAAGGACGACCACGACCAGCCAGACGATGGCCAGATCGGTTGCGATTGTTGGCAGGCGGACGTGCCAATGCTCGCGCACCCAGCCGCAGCCGTCCACCCGGGCCGTCCATTCGAGCTCGCGCGGCACGCGCTGGACGCCGGGCAGTAACAGGAGCACCGCCACCGGTAGGAACCGGATGAAGTACCCGGCGACAATGACGAGCGGGGAGTCGTAGAGCCAACCCCAGGCGGCGTTGTTGAGCAGAGCAATCAGGCTGATGCCGACGACCGGGGCCGGAGTGGCCAGCAGCAACACAACCGCCGCCGCCGTGAGTGAGCGCGACCGGCCGCCGCGTGTCAGGTGCCAGGCCAGCCCGGCGGCGGGTATTACGATCGCCGTAGCGCCGGTCGCGCCCAGGATGGTCGAGGTCCACAGTTCGCGCTGGAATCCGTAGACGACCGGCCCGAGGCTGAGCGGCGCGCCGATGTGCCGTAGAACCGACGCCGCCGGGAGCGCCACGCCCGCCAGACCGATGAACGCACATGCGAGCGCGACCGGCCACCACCAACGCCCCA
>JAGVEP010000470.1 GCA_020058145.1 Phycisphaerae bacterium
CGCCGCTCCCGCCCAAGTGGCGGTCGATTCGCTCAGCCGCCGCCCGCCCGGAAGCCACCGCGTGAACAACCGACAGCGTCGCCCCCGCGCTATCGCCGGCGTGAAAAACACCGGCTTCCTCGGCCGGCAGGCCGCGCAGCGCGGCTTGGCCGACGGCGAGAATCACAACGTCGGCGGTCACCGTCACCGTTTCCTCGTCGTTGAAGACGGGGGCAAAGTTGCGGCGTTCGTCGAATACCGCGATGCAGCGCCGGAAGCGGACGCCGCTTACCTTGCCATTCGCACCCAGGATATCCGCCGGCCCCCAGCCGGGGTTCATCTCAATGCCCTCCGCCGCGGCGCGCGCGACTTCCTCGGCATGGGCCGGCATCTCCGTTCGGCTTTCCAAACAGAACAAGCGCACCGCTCCGCTCGAGAGCCGGCGCGCGGTCATGGCAACGTCGAGCGCTACGTTTCCACCCCCGACGACGACGATTTCACGGCCCAGGTCCTGGGGCTGGCCGGCCTTGACCGCGCTGAGAAACTCGAGCCCCCATAGCACGCCCGCCAGATCGCTGCCGGGGACGGCGATTTTCCGGGGCTCCGGCAGCCCAACCGCGATGAGCAGGGCGTCGTAGCCCTGACGAAGCAAGGCGACCATTTCAGCACCGCTGGCCAGGCGGGCGCCGGTTTTGATTTCCACCCCCAGTTTGCCGATGACCGCGAGGTCTTTGTCCAAAACGCTCTGGGGGAGGCGGTAGTTGGGAATCGACAGGGCCGGCATGCCACCCGGCGCGCTCGCCGCCTCAAAAATGGTGACCGCGTGGCCCTTCAGTTGCAAGAAATACGCGGCTGCCAACCCCGCCGGACCAGCGCCGACCACTGCGACCTTTTTGCCGCTGGCGCGCGGCAGCACCATGTCCTGCAAGAAGTCGCCGTCACCCGCTTCGAGCGCAAACCGCTTCAGAGCACAGATGGCCAACGGATCATCGATCTGGCTGCGGTGGCATTCCTGTTCGCACAGGTGGAAACAGACGTGGCCCAGCACGTTGGGCAGCGGCAAGGTCTCCCAGACTAGCGCGGCCGCCCCGGAAAAATCGCCCGCCGCGATCCGCCGAATGTAGCCCGGCACGTCAACGCCCGCTGGACAGGTGTGGACGCACGGCACCAGGGCTTGCTCGCGCCGCCCCTCCGACGGGTGCTTGTCCAGCAGGCAGCCGGTGGGGCAGACTTCCACGCACGCACCGCAGAACTTGCAGCCAGACTCGATCAACGTGGGTGCAACGCTCCCGACCACCAGGCGGTCGCCGCCGCGAACGAGCCCCAGTGCTTCCACACCGCGCACCTGATTGCAGACCCGCACGCAGCGGGCGCACTCGATGCACAAATTGAAATCGCGGTTAAACAACGGCTCGTCGCGCAACACCGCCAGCCCCGCCGGCCGGTACCGCGGCGTCTGGGGCGAGATGCCCACGCAGTCGGCGACCTTGCGCAGCTCACAGTTGTGGAACTTGATGCAGCAGCGCTCCTCCCGCGGCACATTCGACGAGCAGTTTTCCAGGCTGCAACCTTCCCGCTGCGCGCACGTCAGGCAGGCGTGTGGGTGGCGGGACAAAATCCGCATCAGGTGGGTGCGGCGCAGCTCAGCCAGCGCCGGACCAACGGTCCGGATCGACACGCCCGCGGCTACCGGCGTCTCACAAGCTCGGACCGGCTCCGGCTGGCCAACCACCTCAACCACGCACAGGCCGCAGCCTTCCAGCGGCTGCGGTCCAGTCTCCCCCAGCGGCTCGTCGGCGTGCACGGTTGGGCCGCGGAAGATCCGCGCCGTCCGCGCCAGGTCTCGAAAGGGCGGCAAGTCCGGATGGCTGCACAAAGTCGGGATGTAGACCCCCGCGGCTGCCGCCGCGGCCAGCAACGTCGCGCCTTCCGCGGCTGCGCACTCCTGGCCGTCGATCGTCAGCTTGACCATCCGCGCCAGACTCCGTTAAGCGGTTCGGCCGCCGGCCGGCTACCAGGAATGCGCGATCGCGACGGGCTTGCAGGCCGCGACACACGGCAAGGGCGGACGATCGTGATCGGGCTTACACGCCGCGCAACTGTACTTCAGTTTCCGGCGGTGCTGTTCAACGACCATGGCGACCGGCTCGTCGTTTAGCGGGTCATTGGGATCGGGTCCGACCGCCAGCACGCCGGCGGGGCAGGCCGGTACACACACGCCACAGCCGTCACATTTTGCGGTGTCGATGGCGAGGAAGAAATCGCCCGAACCATCCTTGTAGCCGTAGTTTGCGATCATGCGCTCTCCGTAGCCGGAACGGCTCCGCTCTTACGACGCTTGGTTTCCAGCGTGTGCGCGAAGAGCGCGCCGCCCAGCGCCCCGGCGATCTGCGAATCGTAGGAGCTGCTCAGGGCCGTCAGCTTCAGTTCCTGCTCGAGCCGCCGCACCACCCCGCGGTTTTTGGCGATGCCGCCGGTGATCGCAAACTCCTTCTGCACGCCGATCCGTTCGAGCAGGGTAACGACCCGGTGCGCCATGGCGGAGCAGTAGGCCGCCAGGACTTTGTTTTTGGGCCAGCCGGCCCGCAGCAAGGCCGAAGCCTCGGATTTCGCGAAGACGACGCACGTGCTGGAAACCGGGGGCGGCTCCTCTTCCACCGAGAGCGACAGCTCGCCCACTTCTTCGATGGGCACGGCCAGCAGGTCGGCGAAGACTTCCATGCCGCGACCGGTGCCCGCGGCGCACTTGTCGTTCATCAGAAAGGCCTCGACCTTGCCCTTCTCGTCGCAGCGGATGGCTTTGCAGTCCTGGCCGCCCATGTCCAGGATAGTGCGCACGCTCGGGCCGTGCATGAAGTTCGCGCCGCGCGCGTGGCAAGCGATCTCGGTAATGGCCTTGTCCGCGAAGGGTACGTTGACCCGGCCGTAGCCGGTGCCAACGGTGTAGTGCAGGTCTTTCAACGTCAGGCCCGTGTCTTCCATGGCCCATTTCATCGCCTGGTTGGCACTCTCAGGGCTGTCGAACCCCGTGCGCTGACTGCTGAACGCATAGAGCCGGCCGTCGGCCAGGATGACCGCCTGGGAGCTGACCGAGCCGATGTCCACGCCCGCGCTAATGATCTCCGCGCTGCGCCAGTCAACCGCCGGATCGTGCCAGCGGTACTCCTTCCAACGCCAAAACTCCTGTGCTGCGCTCAAGGCTCTGGTCTCCTGGGTAGAAGGCTCAACAGCGGTGCGCTACTCCAGCGCGGCCAGCGCCGCACCCAGCGCCCCGATGTACTCGGGACCGTCCGGAACGAAAACGTCCATCTCCATGCCGCGCTTTAGCGCTTCGACAAAGCCGGGGTTGAGCGCCACTCCGCCGATGAGCGCGACGTCCGGCTCCAGCCCGACTTTCCGGGCCATGGAGATGATCCGGCTCGCGATCGCATCCAGCACGGCGCGGGCGATTTCCGCGCGCGGCGTTTTGGCGTGAATGAGCGTTACGACCTCGGATTCGGCGAACACCGCACACTGGGCATTCATCTGCACGGCCTGCTGCGCCTGCAGGGCGAGCGGTCCGAGCTGTTCGAGCGGAACCTGCAGCGCGCGAGCCATGCCCTCGGCGAACGTGCCGGCGCCGGCCGCGCACTTCTCGTTAAAGGCGAAGTCCACCACCTTACCGCGCGCGTCGCAGCGGATCGTGCGGCCTTCCTCGGCGCCCACGTCGATCACCGTCCGACAGGATTTGAGGACATGGTTGATGCCCCGGGCCGCCGCGCCCACTTCCGTGATCTCGCCGTCCGCGAGGGCGCAGGTCTTGCGGCCCGCGCC
>JAGVEP010000521.1 GCA_020058145.1 Phycisphaerae bacterium
CCTATTTCTCAGCTATTTTCCGAGATGCGCCACGCCGCCGGCAGCGACGCCGATCACAACCAGTTGCTGTTATTCAAGTTATGACCGGACAGTACTGATCCAAAATCTAAAATCCAAAATCGGACCGGTGTTTCTCACACCTGATGTGTCGGACCAGCACTCCTACTCCAGCAGCCCCTTGACCTGTTCATAGAGTTCCGGTTCGGCGGCCTTGAACGCTTCCTGGCTCTTGAATTGGTAGGTCACCTCGCCGCCTTCCTTCGCCACCACGACGGTGAGGCTGCCATCGTCGTGCGCGCGGACGAGAAGTTTCTCGTTTGGACTCTGCTGCGCACTAGTATCGCGGTGTCGGATTTCCATGCGGCGGGTTTCGCGAACACGCCCACCGGAGGGCTGATGCGCTCGCTCCAGCGCCTGTTCGCGGGCCGCGGCGGCTTCCTTGCGGGCGTCACGCGCGCGCTCGAGCGCGTCCTTCACCTTCTTTTCGACATCGATTTGGTATTCGCGCCGCAGCGCCTCGCGGGAGGCGTTGGGGGCGTACCACCGGAATAGCTTGGGCGACCCGCCGTCGTGATGGCGGTAGAGTTCATAGGCTGGCAGGTCGGCTCTTCGGAGTGCGTCGGCATTGTCATACGTTGCGGTAGACTCTTCGCCGTCCGCGTCCTTCCGCGTGACCTGGATCTTGCCGTCGGCCTCGCGGACGATCGTGGTGGACTGCCCGTCGTCCTCGACGTTAACGCGGACCTCGATCTTGGCGCGGCCGTGAGCGGCGCCGCTGTCCGCCTCGTCATTCCATTCGAAGCTATCAGCCGCGGGCGCCTCTTCATCTTCATCCTCCTCGATCATCGGTGCGTCCGGCGCGCCGTGCATTTCCAGCTTCTCGTGGAACTCGTGCAGGGCATCCGCCCAACCCGGCATCGGCCCCAGGTCGCGCAGCATCCAGCGCCCGTCCGGGCCGTGCTTCAGCGTCAGGCCGCGCAAATTGATCGCGTCCGCCATCGGCCCTTCCTCGGGTTCTTCGTACTTGAGCTTCAGGTCGCCACCCGCGGGCCGTTCGACCGGTGTAATCTCCAATTCCTGCGGCTTGCCCTGCCGCACGACCGTCAGCTTGGCGGGCTTGCCGGATTCGGCTTTCGCGACCGCGGCCACGAGTTCCTGCGGCTGATTCACGTCGCTGCCGGCCAGGCCGACGACCACGTCGTAGCGCTGCAGGCCGGCCTTGTCCGCCGGGCTATCCTCGACGACGTTCGCAATCATCACGCCGTGCTCGCCGATGTGAGCCGCCAACGGGGCCGGCACCGGCGTGAGTCGCACGCCTATCCAGATTTTTGGAGCCTTCTCGCCGTCGTCCTTGACGACGACGACTTTGCGCACGGTCGTGGCGTCGTCGTCGCCGGCGTGCGCGACGACGCGGACGACAACGGATTGGTCGCCGTCCTGCCCGCCGTGCAACACCCTGACCTGCGGCAGTTCGTCGCAGTCCCTGAGCTGCTCCGCGGCCAGCAGGATCTGTGCCGGCAACGGGGACAACAGCACCGCCAGGAAGACACTCGTAAACATAATGCGCTCCTTCACGTGCGGAAAACCGCAAATTGAATTCAGGCCGTCCAAGGCCTAAAAATCTCGATGCACCGGAATCGCGTGCGTTCGCACACGATCCACCTGAATAATGCGGTACACACCCGGTTCGTCGCCGGGCACGATGATCCACTGCCGCTCAACGCCGCGCACCCGGACGGTGGGGCGCTCGTAAGTCGTTGGAACCGGCTCAACCGTGTCTCTCTGCGGCGTGGTCGGCGCAAACCAGGACACCGGCGCTGCCGCTTGCCGGAACGGGGTGGAGGCCGGGCCGGACCCTGGAGGACGCGGGTGCAGCCAGGCGAAGGCGGCCAAACAAGCGGCGGCCGCCACCGCCGTGACCTTCCCGGCCCGGGTCCACCACCGCACCGGCAGCGGATACGTTCGCGGCTGACGCTGCCGCATCGTCGCCCGCAGCGCGTCGCCCACCGCCTGGTCCAGACGGCGATAGTCCTCGAACGCGGCGCCAACTTGCGGGTGCTCGCGGCAAAGCGCTTCACACAGTGCGCGTTCCGCCGGCGTCGCCTCGTCGTCCAGCACGCGGGAGAACAGGTGTTCCAGTCTTTCGTTGGTCGTCGTCGTCATGGCTCGACCTTGCCCTGTAACATCTCGCGCAGCAACCGCCGCGCGCGAACCAGCCTCGTTTCTACCGTCTCCACGGAGAGGCCCAGCACCTGGCCGATCTCCGCATAGTTCCAATCTTCCAGGTGCCGTAACACGAACGGCTCGCGATACAGCGCGGGCAGCGACTGTACCGCACCGACGAGCGTCGCCTGAAGCTCACCGCGCGCCACGGCCGCGAGTGGTCCCGGCTGTCGCCGGTCGAGCGGTGCCGCGTGGTCGTCCAGCGGCGTGAAGCGGGAGCGTCGTCGCTTATCCGCCATGCTGCCGTCGAGTGCCGTGTTCCGGGCGACCGAGTACAGCCAGGCCCGGAACTGCTCCGGGTTCTCGAGCGTGTCGAGTCGTTCCCAAACACGTGTCCAGATTTGCTGAACCAAGTCATCGACCAACTCGCTGCGCGCCGTAACCGCGTAAATCGCGCTGCGCACCCAGGCGTCATGATCGCGCACCAGTCGGGCGGCGGCCCCCGGCTCACCACGCCGGGCTCGTGCGATCCGTTCTCGCATTGTCTCGGCGTCAGCCGTCATGCTCGCCATTCACCTATACTGGACGGGACGCGGACCACTGCCCGACAGGAATTCGAGCCCGCGGGCAGTTCATTTTTGCATCCCAGCGGCCAGTGACGTACCATTCCCCGCTTGCGGGGGGCGGTGCCTCACACGGAGACCGTTGATGGCGTTACCAAGAATCCTCAAGGACCTGTTCACTCTACCCACGGCGAGCTTCCGCGAGTCCGCCGTCTTGGATTATTTGGCGGACGCGTGCGGAAAACTCGTCGGCGTCCAACTCAAGTACGACCGCTACGGCAATTTGCTCGCGCACTATCGGCGCGGTTCGCAGAAAATCCCCCCGCTCGCGTTCGTGGCCCACACCGACCATCCGGGCTTCGTGGCGCTCGAAATGGTCGATAATCACACGCTCCGAGCGGCATTTCGTGGGGGCGTACGTCCGGAGTTTTTTGCAGACGCAAAGGTCCGTTTGTTCGACGGCGCGGGTTGGATCAAAGGTCGGGTGCTCGAAATCACGCAGCAAAGCCCGCCCCCGGCCGGGGGTGGGCCTTCGCGCCCGGAGGAGGTCCTTGTCCGTGTCCGCGGGACCGTCGAACCGGGCGCGCCCGGAATGTGGGACCTCCCCGATCCAGTTCTGCGTGGCGATCGCGTGCTTGCACGCGACTGCGATGACCTCGCCGGGGTCGGCGCCATGGTAACCCTGCTCCAGCGGCTCGTCCGCAAGCACGCACGGGGCGAAGTGTACTGCTTGTTCACACGTGCCGAGGAGCTCGGTTTTATCGGAGCTTTGGGCGCGGCACGGGCTGAGACGCTGCCGAAACACATGCGGGTCATCTCGGTCGAAACTAGCAGCGCGCTGCCGCACGCCCCGATCGGTGGCGGCGTGATCATCCGCGTTGGGGACCGGTCGGCGGTGTATCCCCCCGAACTGACTTCGTTCTGCCTGCGCGTCGCACAGCAGCTCGCGAAACGGCGGCGGGGATTCGCGTTTCAGCGCAAGCTGATGGACGGCGGCGCGTGCGAGGCCAACGCGTTTCTCGCGCACGGCTACACCGCCACGGGCATTTGCCTGGCGCTGGGGAATTACCACAACATGGATATCGCGCGCCGGAAGATCGGCAGCGAGTACGTGAGCTTGCGAGATTGGCAGGGGATGGTGAACCTGTTCGAGGCGCTGGTGCTCGATGAACAGGGGCCGGACGTCGGCGACACGTCGCTGGCCGAGCGGCTCGACAAGTTGTTCAAGAAGTACGAAACACAATTGGAGGCACGAGAGTAGGCATGTCCAGCGTTTTGTTGACCTGCGTTCTGATCGTCGTGGCCCGCGTGGCGGACGTATCGCTCGGCACGATCCGCACGATCATGACCATTCAGGGCCGTCGGGCGCTGGCGATCTCGCTGAGCGTCTTCGAGCTGCTGATCTGGGTCTTCGTTGTCTCCCGCGTCATTCGCGACATCGGCGAGCAACCGGCCTACGGCCTGGCGTACGCGCTCGGCTTTGCCTTGGGCACGTTCGTGGGTATGACGATCGAGCAGCGGCTGGCTCTCGGCCGCCAGGTCGTGCGGATCTTCACGCGCCAGGGGCCGGAAATGGCTGCGGCCTTTCGCGAGGCCGGGTACGTAGTGACGCAATTCGACGGCTACGGGCGGGACGGCCCGGTGCAGGAACTGTTCATCGAAGTCGGGCGGCGAGAGGCCCACAAGGTCGTGGCCCAAGCGCGGACGCTCGACGCGAAATGCTATTACATGGTCGACGACATCCGCGAGGCCTCATCCGGGACGGCCCGCCGGCACGCGCATAATGGGCTGCGAAGCGCGGGGAAGAAAAAGTGAGGCGAAGCGCGTAGAATATGCGCGTGCGCAAGTGGCTGATCGCGTGCGTCTGCCTGCTCCTGATTCTGCCGCTGCTGGGGTGGCTCTGGCAGCAACTCGGTCCGCGGGGGCCGGTGCCGACGGTCGACCCCATCGTGCGCTGGAATGCCGAGCATGCGCAATTAGAGGACAATGCCGCCGACCTCTATCACGCTGCGTTTGAGCGCTTAGTCGGGAAGAAGCACCCCGCCTGGCGGGAGATGCATCGCCTACCCTCGGCTCCGGTCCCTCCGGAATCTGCGGCCTGGGTCGAGCAGAACCAGGACGCACTCGAACTGGCACGGCAGGCGGCCCAGCGCCGGCATTGCTGGTTTGTGTTGGAACGCAACCCAAACGGCGATCTAAATCCGTCACACCTGTCGCACATGCGCGCTCTAGCCAAGCTGCTGCATTGGCGGATTCTCGTTGCAGTCCAGCAGCACGACGCTGCCACGCTCGTGGATTCGGCCACCACGATTGACCGCATTGCCCGCCATGCGCACGAGTCGGCTCCGGACCTCGTCAACTCTGTCATGGCTACGTCCATGAAGGCGATGGCCCTTGATACTGTCCTGCAGCCGATGTTGTGGCCGGAAATGTCGCCTGCAGATCGCGCGGCTTATCTCGCGGGGCTGGCGCCGATTTTCGAGCCCCCGCCCCCGCTCACCAGCGTGCTGGCCGGCAAACAGGAACTCGACTTGTGGATGTACGCGGCAGGCCCGGCGGTGCCGTGGCAAATGAGGTTCCTCGCCGCGCCCGCGCGGGTCGCGGGCGAGCTCGAGCGGTACTTCCACCCGTTCCGGGAGTTGGCTGGCGTGCCGGTCGAGCAAGCGTGCGATCCTGGCAATCCGCTCGTCGGGCAAGTGCATGCGCTGGAGAACGAGCCAATAACGAAGTGGAACATCCCGCGGATGTTTGCCCACATCCTGCTTCCCAGTATGTCGCGCGTGCTGTTTTTGCGCGCGCGGTTCATTGCCGAACAGCGCGGCGCTCACACCGTGCTCGAACTCTTCGCCTACCACGACCGCACCGGTGCACGGCCCGATTCGCTCGAAGCGCTCGCGGGCGACTTCAAGATCGACCCCTTCAGCGGCAAGCCGTTCATTTATTGCCGCACCGACGACGGTTTTACGCTTTATTCGGTGGGCGTGGATCGACAAGACAACGGTGGGCGGCACGATCCGCGGTTCGGCGAGGATCGAACAGACAGCGACTACGTGATCTGGCCGATCCCGGAACGCCAAGCCACGTCGGCGCCGGCCCCCTCGCCGGAACAGCTTCCAAAGTGACCGGTCAGGCTTGATGGTCTGGTCGCTGCCCGCATTCGGCCACGATCGTCGACCGCATTCCGCCGCGGGGGTTCCAGTCCGTGGTAATCCGCATCCAGCGGGGTTTGAGCACGGCGGCCAGCTCGTCGAGGATGCGGTTGGTGACGGCTTCGTAGAAGATGCCCTGGTCGCGGAAGGCCAGGAGGTAGAGCTTCAGGCTCTTCAGCTCGACGCACAGCCGGTCGGGGACGAATTCCAGCGTCAGGGTCCCAAAATCCGGCTGCCCGGTCAGCGGGCAGCGGCTCGTGAACTCGGGCGCGACGTGACGCACGAGGTAATCCCGCTCGGGGCTGCGATTGGGGAACGTCTGGAGTCCGTGCGGTTTGCGTCGGGGCATGTAGGTGTGATACGACGAGCGCGCTCGCACTGCAAGGCGCACGATCTTTCGGGGGTGGCCGATTAATTGGTTCTTCCGCAGAATTCGTGGGTGGAATCTGGGGAAACCGGCTCCGCAGGTTTCCCCAGACCCCTGATACCGTCCCCGACGTTATCCACCAGCGGGCGCAGCGGCCCCAACGCCAGCGCAGCCCACTCTTCGGTGGCGCTGCTTGGGCAATAGGTCGTCAATTCGAAGCTCTCCGCGAACTTGTTCGCAACGAGCGCTGCCCCTGCGCATCGGCGCCCAACCGCCGGCAAGAACGCCGTGGTCTGTGGTGATCAGCCGCGACCCGCCAATGAGGCCACCTCCTCGGCGTCGATCGGCAGGGTCCCCGTCAGCACTTCCGGTCCACCGGCGTCACGAACGCAGATCGTGTTCTCAATCCGAATTCCGCCAAACTCGTCCTTGAGCAGAGAGTCCACGCTTCGCCGATTCACGACGTCGGCCAGTGGCCCGACCAAGTCCGCACGCTCCCAAATCGCGGGCACCAGGTAGATGCCCGGCTCGATCGTCACCGTCATGCCCGGTGCGAGGTCGCGATCTAGCCGGAGAAACTTGTTGCCAAACTCGGGCCGGCGGGTGCGGCCGGGGGCGTAGCCCGCACGGTCGCCGAAGTCCTCCATGTCATGCACATCAAGTCCGATAAGGTGCCCAACGCCGTGAGGGAAGAACA
>JAGVEP010000154.1 GCA_020058145.1 Phycisphaerae bacterium
GCCGCGCGCGGCGCGGATCTGCTGCTGCAGCCGACCGCCTGGGTGAACGCGGGCACACCGGCGGCACCGTGGAACCCGCAGCCGGACTTCCTGATTCGCTCGCGCGCGGCGGAATTCGGCGTGCCGTGCGCTTCGGCGAGCAAATGGGGCGTGGAAGGCGACACGCTGTTCGTCGGGTCCAGCCTGATCTGTGACGCGCGCGGCGAAGTCGTGGTGCAGTGCGGCCAGGCGGAAACGTGTGTCGCGACGGCCGAAGTTGCGCTGCAACGCGCGCGGCGGCCGGTCCTCACGGAGGCCGAGCGGGCCGCTTTTCGAACGGGTCAAGTTCCGACGCTCACGGCTCCACAAGGCCCGCTCCGACTGGTGGCGATAGCGGACGACGCAGGCGACGACACCATCGCGAAAGCGTTGCGACCCCGACGCGGCCAGTCCGCGTGCATGCTCGGCATTCGCGTCTCCGACCGCGAGTGGGCGCGCGGCTTGCTGGTACTCGATGAACAGCGCGGGCTCGATTTCGCGCCCCTGGGGGACTCGGTCGAGCGCGCCGGCGTGCGGGTCGTGGGCCTGGCCGCGGCGGAGACCGAGCACTTCCCGGGCATTCGTCGCCAGGCCTTGAGCGGGGTTCACGCGGTCGTCGCCTTTGGCGCTGACGCGCGGCGTGTGCATCTCCAGGCCCGGGCGTGCGAGAATCGCGTGTTCGTCATACAGATCACACGCACGAGTTGGCGAGTTTTCGGTCCGACGGGGCAAATGCTCGTGGAGCGCGCACCTGAAGAGCACCAAACCCAAATCCCGGACCTCGAAATCGACGTTTCAGCGGCTGTGGACAAGGAGGTCGCGCGCGGTACGCACGTCTTCGCCCAATGTGCCGGCACGCGTCTGGAAGGCTAATGGTCGCCGAGCCCTGGCACAAACCAGGGCCGCGGGAAGTCACGCCAGTGACCGATAACGCCGCTCATCCATCAGGGTTTTCCCTAGTCTGAATTGGTTTTGGAGAAACAACCGTCCTCGTTGCTTGACTCGGCGTTGTTGGCGCTCCTAAACCCTTGTGGGTCGATAGGAGCGCGAACCGAGAACGGTCATCGGGCTCCCTGTGTGTCGTTCAGTAATTCCGGGTTCGTCAACCTCGATCCTGTCGCCGCTTCCGGAACGAGCAAAGTGGTTGCGGCGGCGACTCCGCGATTCCCTGGATCATTGGGCCGCGGAGCCAAGTTGGCAGTGAATCGGACCCGCTCTATCACGAGGCCTGGCAGCGTGCCGCGGCCGCGCTCGAATGTGTTCACACGATGTGAGAGCCTGAGGAGGCAACAGATGAAGAAAGTGTTGTTAGTAGCATTGGTGGTTTTGGCAGTGCCGGCTTTGGCGACCGATTACACCGGCCCCGGCGGCGTCATCGTTGACAACCAGACCGTGACCAGCCCGATTACGGTGCCGGACAGCTTCACGATCACCGGCATTTCCGTCGCGGTCAACGCCCTGACGCACACCTGGTGCGGTGACTTGATCGCCACTCTGACGAATGGGTCGACATCGGTGGATTTGATCAACCGCATCGGCCGCATCGGCGGTTCGGGCTTCGGCGACTCCAGCAACTTCGGCGGCAGCTACTCGTTCTTTGACACCGCCGCTGGCGACATGTGGGCCGTCGCGGCTAGCGGCGATACGAGTTTTGTCATCCCAGGCGCTCCATACAAGCCCACCACCGTTGACGGCGCTCTTTCTTCGTTGAACAGCTTCGTTGGCGCAAACTCGCTAGGCACGTGGACGCTGTCGATTTCGGACAACGCCGGTGGCGATACGGGCAGTTTCAGCGGCTGGACGCTGACGCTGATACCCGAGCCGGCCAGCCTCGCGCTGCTCGGCCTTGGTGTGCTGCTCCGGCGGCGCTAAACGACGCGCTGCGCACCGGTACACGGTTACGGTTAGGGAAAATCGAAGCTGACAGGAGGCTCTAGGAGGGACGCCTCCTGTCTTTTTTTTTCTGCACGCACGTGGTCACCCGGTCCCGCTCACGCAGGACCCTCGCGGAAGGCTACGGCGTTTCGCGGAACGGCGTGCCGGCCTCGTACAGCGCTTGGCGCGCTCGATACGGCACCGCCGCATCCGGCTGCGGGCCCTGTTCCGCCAGGCGAATGGCCTGCGCGATGGTCTTCTTCGCGTCGTCGAAGCGCCCCGCGGCAGCATATGCGGCGGCTAACGTGTCCAGGATGGCATAATTCTCACCATGGGTCAGCGTGCTGGCACGCTCGGCCAGCCGGACGGCTTCTTCCGGGTTGCGCAACTTCGCATCCGCGCTGGTGGCGCAAATCCACGCGAGCGAATTCGCGACCTCGGCCTGGTCCGGGGTCTGCGTCGCCAGTTCACGGAGAAGTGGCACGGCGCGGTCGAGTCTCTTGAGCCGGATCAGCACGCTGGCCAGCGCTTTCTTGGCCGGCACGAAGTCCTGCCCCTCGGGCAGTGCCAGGACTTGCTCGAGTTCCGCAATGGCCTCCTCGTACCGGCCCCGCATGTTCAGGAGCAGACCCTGGGCGGTGCGCGCGCGCACGCCCGACTCGTCGAGGGCGAGGGCGTCGTTGAGCACCTCCCGTGCCTTTGCGAATTGCCCGTGCGCGCCGGCGTCCAACGCCGCGTTGACCGTCGTCTGCACGTCCAGGCCTTGCCGCAGCAGGGTCGTCTCCAGTTCATCGGCGTCGGGCCCCG
>JAGVEP010000156.1 GCA_020058145.1 Phycisphaerae bacterium
CCGATGACCTGGCGCGGCATCGTCCCCTGGGGGGCCGGTGGGACGCCAGGCGTTCCGTGAGCTGTCGAAATACTCCGGAGGAGGTATTCCGACAGTCTCGCGAGCCTGGGGTCCGCGCAGCGCGCTCCGCGGAGGACCCCACGCTGGCGCGTGGGGCTCGGACAGGAGGCTCGCCGCGCGGGCCGGCTGCCACAGTTTTGGTCTACACCCGTCCCAAAGCAGTAAACCACGCCGTCCTCGGTGCCAATGACCAGGCGGCCGGCCCCGACAGCCGGCGACGCGCTGATCGCCCCGCCGGCCTCGAACCGCCAGGCTTCCTTACCCGACTCGAGGTCCACGGCGTAGAGATTGCCGTCGTGGCAGCCGACAAACGCCCGCTCCCCGACGATCACCGGCGATGAGTCGAACTTGCCCTGGCCCGCGAATTCCCAGCGCGGCCGACCCGTCGAGGCCTCCAGCGCCCGCAGACGCTTGTCCCGTCCGGCCACCAGGACCCAATCGCCCAACACGGCTGCCGATGAGAGAAACGGTGCGGCCCGCTCCGCATCTTCATAGCGCCACAGCACTGCGCCGGTCTGCCAGTCGAGCGCGAGCACTTGCTGGCCATAAGTCGGCAGAAAAACGCGGCCGCCGATGACCGCGGCCGCTGAGCCGCTCACGCCCCCGAGCTTGATCTTGCGCACGGCGGCACCGTCGGCGAGCTGCACCACGTGCAGATAAGCGTCGCAGCACGCCACGAGTACATGACCGTCGATAAGGGCCGGCGTGCCGTGGACCCGCTCACCCACCTCGTATTTCCACAGCAGCGCCCCGTCCGTCACTCGCAGGCAGTACAGATGCGAGTCGTACGAACCGAACACCAGCCGCTCGCCACTCCAGTTGACCGACGAGACGATGCGGTCCTCGGTCGCGAACGTCCAGCGCACAGCGCCGCTGCCAGCCTCGCAGGCGTGCAGCATGCCGGCGTTGTCGCCAAAAACGACCAGCTCCCCGATGACCGTGGGCGAGGATTCTACCGCGTCCCGCGCTACGTACGTCCAGCGGACCTGGCCGCTCGCAAGGTCCAAGGCGTACAGTTTCTTGTCATCAGCACCCACGTAGACCGTCCCAGCAACGATGGCGGCGGTCGAGGCGGTGCCGCCGCCGATTTCGTGCTTCCAACGTAGCTTCGGTCGGTCCGGCAAGGCACACCCGGCGACACCCGTGAGCTGCGGGTTGCCGCGGAACATCGACCAGTCGCCCGGGGTGGCGGGCGCACTGGTTATCGGCCGCGAGGCAGTCGGCGCGCTGCTGGTCATGGGGGAACTCGCGGGCTGCGACGCCGGCGACATCTCCGTCGGACCGATTGCGAACAGGTGCTTCTGTGCCGCGATGAACAGAGTCCCGTCCGCCACCACCGGCGTGGTGTAGACGGCGCCACCCATGTCGTTGCGGGCAAGTTCCTTAAGCTCCCGGCCGTGACGCAGGACCGCCACCTCGCCGTCGGCATTGGCCACCAGGACCTTACCGTCCACCACGAGCGGCGAACCCCACACGGCGGCCCCCAGGTCGCACTTCCAGCAGCGCGCTCCCGTGTCCGCGTCAAAGCACGACAGATACCCGTCCAAATCAGCCGCGTACACCAGGCCGTCGGCCACAGCCGCACTGGCAAGCGTGCGCCCGAAGTCTTTCCCGCCGACGTGCCAGATGCCGCCAGATGCCGTGATATCGCCGCTCTTCGTGGCATCGATCGCGTAGAAATGCCCGGGCCCGGTACCTTGTTCCGGGTCATCCCCGACTGCCAAGTACACACGATCCGCGCAGACCACCGGCGTGGCCACAATGCTGGACTTCGTGCCGGTCCCGCCCACCTTCCACACCGCGTCTCTTGGATTAAGGTCGAATTTCCACAGTGGTGCGCCGGCGGCGGGATCGAACGCATGGCACCACCCGTCGCCGCCGCCGAAGATGACCTGCGGCCGGCCCTGAACGACGGCATACGCTGGTGACGACCATTGGCCGTGCAAAATGGCGCGCCCCGGATCGTTCCGCTGCCACGCCACCTTGCCGGTGTGTTTGTCTACGGCCAGAAACGACGGCGCGGCGGGTGCCGGCGGCTGCTCGTGGTCGTCGTCCACGCCATTGCCGGTGCCGACGAAGATCAGATCTCCGGCTCCGGTCGGCGAGCACGCGGCCAGATTGTGCGGATACACCCCCAGGCTGCCGATCATGTCCAGAATCCAGATGAAATCGGCGTCTTGTCGGTCCGTGTACTTCTCATCCTTGAACGGACCGTCGTTCTTGCCGTCCAGAAAGCCGTTAGCATCGGCGCAAACCAACTCACAGCGATTACTTACGTAGTAAACACGGTCGCCATCGACATAGGGAGTCGAGGCAACACCCTGCTCGGGCCAGTCATTCGCCGGGCCGGTGGCGAGCTTGTCGTGCGTGGCCTGCCAGAGCAGCTTCCCGCTGTGCTCGTCAATGCAAAGTACACAGCCCTGGTCGCCGGTGATGCCGGCACGCCGCTCGCCGCCATTGTTGGTGCCAACGTAGACCTTGCCGTCCGCGACGACGGGTCCGCCATAGGTCTGCGTGCCGAGGGCCGCTTTCCAGTGGATGTTCCGGCCGCTCTTGACATCCCACGTGGATGGGATCCCCGTCTCCGTCGAGATAGCATTGCGCGCGGGCGTACCGCCCCACATGGGCCAGGCCCGCGCGCTGGCCGGCTGGGTCTGCTGCGCAGGAGTTACACCACAGAGGCACAGAGACACAGAGAGGAAAGAAAACGCCAGTAGCGCTGACCTTCGGCGAGAAATGACACGACCCGGGTCCGGAGCGCGCATCACTCCCGCTCTCTTTCCGCCTCGCGCTCGTAGCGTTCAAGGGTCGCGCGGATTTCGCCCGCCACGGGCGGCGGAATACTCTCCAGGTGCTCGGTGGCCTGGCGGAGCCGCTCTACAGCTTCGTCTACGCGCCCCATGTCGAAGAGCACGTGCCCGAGGGTGCTCAGCAGGCTGGGGTCTTTGAAGTCCGTCACCTCATTCGCCCGCCGCGCGGCTTTGAGGACAAAGCGCAGGTCGCGCGTCGCGATACCATCCTCTGACAACACCGCCGACGCCAGCCGATCCAGGGCCGCCGCGTCATCCCAGACCTCCCGCAGCAGACCGCGGCCCAATTCATAGCCCTTTTCCGGATCGCCGAGGTCACGCACCAGCGTCAGAAAGCGCAACTGCTTGAGGAATTGGGGCGTCTTGATCCGGGGATCGAGGTTCTTCTCCGGCGACATCGTATTGCAGAGCAGGAATACGTCCACCTTGATCACGTCGGCGATCCGCTCGTTGTAGGAACGGTCCGGCTTCTCGAGCCCGTAGTCCGCGAGCTTCAGGTCGAAGTGCGTGCGTAAGGTCAGCAGCTCCCCGACGTTGCGGGCCATGGTCCGCCAGGTAAACGGAATCAGCTCGAGCTCCGCGGGAGCCTCCAGGGCGACGGTCTTGTCTTTGATCGTCATTTCGCCGGCCAGCGTGACGGTAAAACGCTTGCGCTGGTTCTCCTCGCCCGTTGCTTTCACATTGCTGACTTGCAGCAGGCGAAACGTAATTTCCGGATACTCAGCGGCATGCAGCGCTGGCGGACTGCGGAGCGCCTCGCCGGATGCGTTGGCCCCAGTCTGCAACGCCGCGACTGGGATGCGCACAGCGCCTGCCAGCAGCGGTGACTGCTCCGCGCTAGGCTCGAATGGCGTGACGAAGTACCCGACGACGCGGTTGCACGTGACGGCCAGTCTCGCCAGCGGCGCGTCGGACGTGCAGACCAGTTGCGTGTCCTCGCCGGGCGTTACGTAATAGACTTCGCCGAGGTCCAGGTGCTCCTTCGGTACCTCGAGCGTCTGCCCGCCCGCCGAACGCGGTGGAACGTCGCCGCTCCGCGCGAGTGTTGCTCCCCAGCACACGGCCAGCGAAACCGCGGGCCAAAGACGCGCAAAGGTAGCTTTCATGAGCCCGCACCTCCCGCATTCGCTGCCTGGCCGAGGTCGAGGGCCAGCAGCGTATGCTCGTCGCGCAGATAGAGCCTTGTCCCCACGAGCGTCGGCACGGTAAACGCCTTCTCTTCGAGCAGCTTGGCCTGCGCGTGAATCTTGACGCCCTCCGGCGACACGCTGACGAGCGCCAAGACGCCCTCCTCGTCCAGCAGGATGAGCTTGCCATCGGCGTACAACAGCGAAGCCTTGCCAAAGCTGCGGTCCCGCCAGGCGACTTTGCCGTCTTCCAGCGACACCGCCATCAGAAACGCCGGCCCGAAGTCGCCGCTCGATCCGTAGATGTAATCGCCAATCCGAATGGCATCGGAGTACATGACCTTCATCTTCGTGTTATGCCACAACTCCTCAGCCGTGTAGGCGTCGTCCGCGAACCGCACGCGGAACAGTTGGCTGCCACCGCCGTAGGCCGCGCTGAAGAATATGCGGTCCGGCGGCACGAACACCGGGCTGCTCATGATCCCCGCCAGTTGCTTGTCCACGCTGGCTTTCCAGCGGGTCTTGCCGGTGGCCGGGTCGAGGCCCGCCCGTTCCGCTCCGAGGGCGAGCAGCAGGTGGTCTTCGTCGTGGATACGGACGACCATCGGCGACGGGTAGCCACCGCGAAACTTCTCGCTCTTCCAAGCCACCTCGCCGGTGTCCTGCCGGAACGCGGCGACGCCGACCTCGGTGCCGCCCACGATGACAATCACGGTGTCCTTGAATGCGAGCGGGCTCGCACCATAGCCGCGGTTCAAGTGACTGGCGCCCAGTTCCTCCATCAGGTTGTGCGACCAGAGAATCTTGCCCGTCTGCTTGTCGAGACAATGGAAGTGTACCATGCCCCCGACGGTGAACAGCCGCTCGTCCGCGACCAGTGGCGTCGAATGCGGTCCGGGGCCAAACTCAAGCTGCATGTCCTCCTTCGGCGGAGCGTCGTACTTCGTCTCCCAGGCGGTTTTCCCATCCGCGGCGCGCACCGCGAGCACGGCGTCCTGCTCGCCGCGCCGGCACATCGTGTACAGGTGTTCGCCATCCACGACGATCGCGGAGTGCCCGGCTCCGATCTCGCGGCTCCAAAGTTTCTTTGGGCCGTCGGCCGGCCACGTCTCGGCCAGTCCCGACGCTTCGCAGGTGAAATCCCGCCGCGGACCACCCCACTGCGGCCACTGTCCCCAGCAGGGAATGGCCGCCAGGAGCAGACAGAATCCAACCGCCGCACGCTTCCCGCCCTGCACCGGCGGACGCCCAGGACACCAACACTTCGCCACGTTTAGCCCTCTCGGCGGCGGTTGCCCGCCCAAGGCGGACGAGCATCACCGCAGTCTCTTAGGTAGCCGCTTGGAGGCCGCGCGTCCAGCCAGTTTGACAAGAAACAACACGCGCAGCCGCAGCTCAACTGGGCCGTGTCGCAGGCCCGTGTTAGACTCCCCGCCGAGGATTTCACATGGCGCGCCGCCGCGGCTTTACGCTCATCGAGCTCCTGGTCGTCGTCGCGATCATAGCGCTGCTGATCAGCCTGCTGCTGCCGGCCCTCAACGGGGCCCGCAATCAGACCAAGAAACTCCGTTGCCAGTCCAATCTGCGGACCATCGGCCACGCCGTGCAATTCTACTTGTCCGACTACCGGGACACGTTCCCCGACGCCGGTTTCTACGGCTGTCTGGGGTACATCGGCCGCAGCCAGTATCACGCCGTACTCGGCAGCCAGACGCCGGAGAACCAGCGGCCGATGAACCGCTACTTCGGGGTCGAGTGCAACACGATCGACGCCGGTCCGCAGGTCGAGCGCAAGCGGAACGACCTGTTTGAGTGCCCCTCCGACCGCGGCGACGCGTATTTTCACTTGCCGGGCAAGTACTTCGTCGAGCATGGCACGAGCTACACCTACGCCAGCGACTGCAACGATCCGTACGTGCCGACGTTCGCGATTCGCAGTTGCCGCAATCTGCGGCTCGGCGAGGTCCGCTTTACGCCGAAGAAGATCGTTTTCCAGGAGCCGCCCTTCAACCCCTCGTTCTCGCCGAGCGACAGTCAAGCGCAGTGGCACTTCGTGGGCCGCAACCACGGCAATCTGCTCTTTGCCGATGGGCACGTGGACTTCGTGTTCACGCAGATTTTCGATTGGATGCTGCCGCCCGATGAGAACAACCCCTACTACTGAGCTGTCAGCCGGCAGCCCTCGGCTTTCAGGCCGCGGGCGGGCACGCGTGTGAGAGTCGTTCATCTCGCTGCCGGTGCCGCGGGGATGTACTGCGGAAGCTGCATGCACGACAACCGCCTGGTGGCGGCTCTGCGTGCCGCGGGCCGCGACGTAGTGCTCCTGCCCCTCTACACGCCGCTGCGCACCGACGAGCCGGACGTGAGCCTGCCACGCCTCCACTTCGGCGGCCTGAACGTCTATCTCCAGCACACGAGCGGCTTGTTTCGACGAACGCCAGCGCTATTGGACCGCGTGTTTGACCACCCGCTGGTGCTGCGTGCGCTCGGTGCGCTCGCCGGGCGGACTCGGCCCGCAGAACTTGGCGCGCTGACCGTGGCCATGCTCCGCGGTGCGAGTGGCCCGCTGAAAAAGGAACTGCACAAGCTGGTTGCGGGGCTGCGCGCGTTGTCGCCCGACCTGGTACACCTGCCCAATCTCATGTTCGTCGGCTTGGCGCGATCGCTGAAAGCCGCGCTGGGCGTCCCGGTCCTGTGCGGCCTGGCGGGCGAGGACCTGTTCCTCGACGCCCTGCCGGAGCCACATCAGACCACGGCCGGCGAGCTGCTGCGCGACAGCGCGGGGGAGGTCGACGGCTTCGTGGCGCTCAGTCGCTTCTACGCGACGCATGCAGCCGAGAAGTACAACCTGCCGGCTGAGCGCGTGCATGTCATTCCGATGGGGATTCGCACGGCGGACTTCGACCCACCCGCGGCACCGCCCGAAACGCCGTTCACGGTCGGTTATCTCGCGCGTCTTTGCCCGGCGAAGGGGCTCGGCGAGTTGTGCCGCGCCTTTCGCGTGCTGCACGAATCCGGTCGCGTGTGCCGGTTGCGGATCGCGGGCTATCTGGGCGCGGGGGACCGGACGTACTGGCGGCAGATCGAGGGCGAGCTGCGCCGCGCGGGCCTTCCGCGGTCGGCTGCGGCGTACGTCGGCGCGGTGAGCCGCAGCGAGAAGCTCGACTTCCTGCGGTCCTTGCACGTGCTGTCGGTACCCGCGGTCTATCGCGAGTCGAAGGGGTTCTACGTGCTCGAGGCGCTCGCGGCGGGCGTACCCGTCGTGCAGCCCGACCACGGCTCCTTTCCCGAGTTGCTCAAGGCCACGGGGGGGGGATTATTGTGCCCGCCGGGCGACTCCGCGGCGCTGGCAGCGGCGTTCG
>JAGVEP010000155.1 GCA_020058145.1 Phycisphaerae bacterium
ACATTCGTGCGGCCACGCTCGGATAGAAGAATGAGCCAGCTTACGGCCTCGGCGCTCTTGACTTCCAACGGACGCTCATAGAAGCCGCGGGTGGAGCGCAGCCCGCCGGCAAGCGGACGGAGCGCAACCCGTGGAAGGCGGGTCCGTTTCTCGATTTCGCCCCGGCGGGCCGGACGAATGGTCAGGGCTTCGGGCGGCCCGGCGGCGGCTCCGGCCCCAACAGCCGCTACGAGGCCCTCGTATGGCGTTCTGTCTCCGTCGCGCCGACCCCTGGTGACCTGAACTGCGACGGGGTCGTCACATTGGACGACATCAATTCGTTCGTGCTGGCGCTGGCCAACCCGGACGGGTACGCCGCGACGTATCCGAACTGCAATATCCTCAGTGGCGACACCGACGGCAACGGATACGTCGATTTCGGCGACATCAATTCGTTCGTGGCATTACTGGGCGGCGGCGGTTCCCCGTAGCCAGGCGCGTGAAGAAACCGGACGTTTGCGGTGAAGAGACTCCGCCCAAAGCGTGACCAACCTGAGCAGGCGGCATTCTCGGACCTGTGGCTTGATTCTCCGCGGCGCCACCTTTAGAATAGTCGTTTCGCTGCCTGGAACGTACCCGGGCGGCGAGATAACTGGCGGCTGTGGCGGAATTGGCAGACGCGCAAGGTTCAGGTCCTTGTGAGCGCAAGCTCGTGCTGGTTCGACTCCAGTCAGCCGCATGTCACGGAAACACGGGCGGTTAGCGAAACGCTGATCGCCCGTGTTTCTTTGGAATCACTCCGCGAAAAAGGGCCAGGTGTACACAAAGTGTGCTCAAAGTGTGCTCAAAGTGTGCTCAAAGTGTGCTCGCGCCCGGGGAGTATCTCGGCAGTGAACATGCATGCGTTCACCGGGCGCGTCGCTTTTCACCAAAATCCCGCGGTTGCGCCAAGTGAGCCCGTCTTACCGCGCGGGCGGAGGGTCCGGACGTCAAAGGCGGGGAATTCCTGACACGAAAAAAACGCCTTTGAGCATATTGAATGGCGACAGCGCTACAATTCCGTCGGTGTTCGGACTTCCTGTCTCACGCATCAACGAAGGAGATTGACCATGACGCGCACATCCCTGTCGCGACGCGCCGTGCCGCTTTCTGTGGCCGCCGTCATTGCATGTGTCTGGCTGGCCAACGCCGGCGACCTGAACCCGCCGGCGGGGCCGATCGGTCCGACGATGAAGACGCTGGACGAGGTCGAGCCGCGGGTCGCCATCAACGCGACCAACACGCCCGGCGACGCGGACAGCGTTTTCAGCATCACGCAGTCCGGCTCCTATTACCTGACCGGCAACGTCACGGGCCAATCCGGCAAGCACGGCATCCAGCTTGAGGCGGATGGCGTCACGCTGGACTTGAGCGGTTTCACGCTCCTCGGCGTCGCCGGCTCGTTCGACGGCATCAACATGCCCGCTTTTCGGGAGAACGTGGTCATCCGCAACGGGCACCTCCGCGGCTGGGGCCAGAGCGGCGTAGAATCCCGCATCGACCTTGGCCGCATCGAAAAAGTAACAGCCGCCGACAACGGCGCCTGGGGCATCGATAACGCACCCTCGGGGACCTTTACCACCCGCATTGCCTCCTGCGAGGCACTGAACAACGGCGACCAGGTGGCAGGCAGTGGCGGCATTCGCGGCGGCCAGGCGTCCGTCATCACGGATTGTCTTTCGTTCAATAATGCAGGCGATGGCATCACCGCCGCAAATGGCTGCCTCGTGACCGGGTGTACCTCCCGTAGCAACGGCGTAGATGGTATTTCCGTCTCGGCCTTCGGCACGGTGACGGGCTGCACAGCCATCGCCAACACCGGCGACGGCATCGAGTTGGCCGGTGACTGCCGGGTTGCCGGAAACACCTGCTGCTCTAACGGCAGCGGCGGCGCCGACGGCGCCGGCATCCATGCCACCAGCGTCGATAACCGCATCGAGGGCAACACCTGCACCGACTCCGACCGGGGCATCGACGTGGACGGAACCGGAAACATCATCGTCCGCAACACTTGCTCCGGCAACGCCACCAATTGGGACGTGGTCGCCGGGAACGTGATCCTGGTGGTCAACGCAACGACCGCTGCCGCCGTGCTCGGCAACTCCGGCGGCGTCGCCCCCGGCTCGACCGACCCCAGCGCGAACTTCACGTACTGAGCTGGGACGCAGCGGAACCGCGATTTCTTCTCCCGGAAATCGTCCGCCGGGACTGTGTACGAGACTTTTCATCGATGCGACCTTGGAAAAACGGAGTCTTCGGGCTACACTCATAGCGGTGTTCGTGGTTTCCGGCCGCACTTCAACGAAGGAGATTGCCTGTGACGCACACATCCCTCGTGCGACGCGCCCTGCCCCTGTCTTTGGTCACCGTCATCGCCGGCGCCTGGCTAGCCCACGCCGGCGATCTGAACCCGCCGGCGGGGCCGATTCTACCCACGATGAAAACGCTGGACGAGGTTGAGCCGCGGATCGCCATCAACGCGACCAACACGCCCGGGGATGCCGACAGTCTCTTCAAGATCACCCAGCCCGGCTCCTACTACCTCACCGGCAACATCACGGGCGTCGCCGCCAAGCACGGCATCGAGATCGAGGTCGGCGGTGTGACGCTCGATCTCAACGGCTTTGATCTCGTGGGCATCGCCGGGATGGGGGCCTTCGACGGCGTGAGCGTCACCGTGCCCTCCTTGACCAATATTGCGATCGTCAACGGCTCGGTCCGCAACTGGGGAAGCAATGGCGTCAACCTGGCCATGAACTTTGGCGGCAACCACGGTTCGTGCACCGCTGTGCGTGCCAGCGGCAACACCGGCGTCGGTATCGGCGGCTCTACGGTCACCAACTGCATGGCGGACAACAACACCGGCGCCGGCATCGTCGGCGTCGCGGTCACCAACTGCGTTGCGGGAGGCAACACCGGCGGCGGCATCGGCGGCTACACGGTCACCAACTGCGCTGCGGGAGGCAACACCGGCTACGGCATCCGGCTCAACGTTGGCGGCACGGCCACGAACTGCTCAGCGAGCGGGAACAACGGCGACGGCATCCTTGTGAGCACCGGCGGATACCCCGGAGGCAGTGGCACGATCACCCATTGCGCGGCGCGATTGAACCAAGGCGCCGGCATCCGCGTCGGCCACGGCGCGACGATCTCAGAGTGTTCGGTGGGCGAGAATACCGCCGGCATCATCGCCGACACCGGCTGCACCGTGTCGAACTGTTCGGTGTACAGCAACAAGGGGCATGCTTCTTTGAGCCTCGGCATCGGCGTGGGCGACGGCAGCACGGTGGCGGGCTGTACCGTTCGAGAGAACGACATCGCCGGCATCGTCTGTACGTCCCAGTGCGTGGTCCGCGACAACAACTGCACGGACAACGGCGGCCTCACCCCCGGAGGCGGCGCGGGCATCCACGTGCAAGGCGCCGGCAACACGATCCAGGGCAACAAGTGCTTCGGTTCCGGCTTCGGTGTAGGGCGCGGCGTCGACGTCGACGGCGCCGGCAACATCATCATCAAGAACACCTGCTCGGGCAACGGGACCAACTGGGACATAGCGGCCAACAACCTCTATGGCCCGATCATTGATCTCACCGCCCCCGGCAGCGCGGCCATCAGCGGCAACTCGGCCCCGGACTCCACCGGCAGCACCCACCCCAACGCCAACTTCACCTACTAGGAATGCGAGGAACGACCATGTTCGGACGCTCTATCGGACTCCTGATCATCGCCGCTATGGCGGCTGGTACTGTTCGGGCTCAAACCAACATCGACCCGGCTCAAAAGTTCGCCTGGGGCGAGAACATCGGCTGGACGAACTGGCATGATGCCGGCGATCCGGACGGAGCGCAGGGCGTGCGGGTCGCAGATACGTTTCTGTCCGGCTTCATCTGGGCCGAGAACGCCGGTTGGATCAATCTCGGCGACGGCACGCCGGCAAACGGCGTACACTATGCCAACGTCAACGGCACCGACTTCGGCGTGAACCGCGACCCCAATACCGACGAGTTCTTCGGCTACGCCTGGGGCGAGAACGTCGGCTGGCTTAATTTTGACGGCGGTGCGCTCGCCAATCCGCCGAATCCGGCCCGCATCGACGTCAGCAACTGCACGCTGGCCGGCTTTGTCTGGGCCGAGAACTGCGGCTGGCTGAATCTGGACGACGCGAATGCCTACGTTGCGCTGGAGGCAGCGGTCTGCACCGGCGGCGTGCTCGGTGATCTGAATTGCGACGGCATCGTTGGCTTCGACGATATCAACCCGTTTGTCCTCGCGATTTCGGACCCGGCCGCCTATGTGGCGACGTACCCGGACTGCGACATTCTGAACGGCGACTGCAACGGCGATGGCTTCGTCGACTTTGACGACATCAACGCCTTCGTCGTGCTGTTGAGCGGCGGCGGATAGCTCCGGCTCGACGATGAATCCGTACGTCTAATGAAGCGAGTTCGGTCGCGCGGCGTCGCGCGATCCGAGAGCATCGTTCTGTATTGAAAGGGGAGTTCGCATGCGAACCACGTTGTCTGTAATAGCATTCCTGGTAGCCGCGTCGGCCACAGCATACGCGCAGTGTACGTGCGACTTGGCGAAGGTGAAGAACGGTTGGTGTACCGACTGCAAGGTCGGCTACTTCGACGGCGCCAAGGTCGCGTCGAAGCAGCTCTACGGCGCCCTGGAGGGCAAGACCGTTGACGCCGCCGCGCTCAAGTGCGACGGATGCAAGGAAGCCCGCAAGAAGGACGGCTACTGCGACCACTGTCACGTCGGGTACGTCCACAACAAGTCGTACGGCTCGAAGATCGCCTACGCGCTGGCGAAGGGCGAAGCGGTCGCCCCGGCGAAGATCACCTGCGATGCGTGCAAGAAGAACGCGGCCGATCACGGCTGGTGCGACGGCTGCAAGGCCGGCATGGTGGGCCCGGTCATGTTCAAGGACAAGGCCGCGTACGACGAGGCCGTCAAGGCCCGCGCGATCCTCGTGGAGGCCGGAAAGAACAAATGCGACGGCTGCGCCGTGGCGATGGCCACCGACGGCAAGTGCGACGAGTGCAAGGTCTCGTACAAGGAGTGAAAGAAGGTCGAGGCCAGCAAACCGTGAGGCTGATTGAGTTCCCCGGCGCTGGCCTTTGCGCAGCGGCGCGGTGATCGAGGCCGGCTGTGGCTCAAGCGAAAGGTGGCCCGTTGAGCAAGACCATCAAACGACTGGGCCGTGCGCTGACGATCGTGGGTGCCTGCTGGGCCACCGTCGTGGCCACAAGTCAGCAGGCGCCCAGCAGCGCGCCGGCGCCGGAGTCCCGCCCGGTGCAGCGGCCATTACCGTCCGCTGAGCAGCTCAAGACGCTGCCGCCGAACGGCCGGCCGGAGTTCAACCGGCTCGTGTTCGAGAAGAGCCCGTATCTGCTCCAGCACACGCGCAACCCGGTCGCTTGGTTTCCTTGGTGTGAAGCCGCCTTCGAGAAGGCCCGGCAGGAGGACAAGCCCGTCTTCCTTTCGATCGGCTACTCAACGTGCCACTGGTGCCACGTGATGGAGCACGAGTCGTTCGAGGACGCCGAGGTCGCTCGGCTCCTGAACGACGGTTTCGTCTGCATCAAGGTCGATCGCGAGGAACGCCCCGACATCGACAACGTCTACATGAGCGTCTGCCAAGCGCTGACGGGCAGCGGCGGCTGGCCGCTCACCATTGTGATGACGCCCGACAAGAAACCGTTTTTCGCGGGCAGCACCTCGGGCGGGCGCTGGCGAGCGCGACGGTCACCGCGGCCCGCGAGCTCGCCTATCGCCGGATACGCCTGGACACGCTCTCGTCGATGACGGAGGCGCTGGTCTTGCACCGAATCACTCGGTCCGGCATTGGTTGGTACACCCAGCCGGATAGCATTTTCGGTAGGCACAGAGAACTTCTGCACGAGATCATGTCAGCGGGCTGGCGGCACACGCATTGAGCGAGCGCGCAGATGCGGCCGGCGTGGACGTCGAGCAAACCGGGGGATGGCGACCTCGGCCGGGGCGCTGACGTTAATTGACCTTGCTGGCTCCGTGTCATTCATGCTCTCGTTGTGTGCCTTGCGCGTGTCGGGCGGTAGCCGTCAGGGACGATCGTCACGCGCTGCCATCTACTGCGGCGAGGCGCAGAGCAGCGCAGATCAGACCGGCGTGGGCGTACGCTTGCGGGTAGTTACCGAGACCATACCCGGTATCGGGGTCATACTCCTCGGACATCAGACCGGTTGGTCCGACGAGGGAAACGTAGCGCCCGAACAGCGCTCGTGCTGCGTCCATCTGCCCGGTAAGCGCATAGGCCTCTATGAGCCAAGTCGTACAGAGGTGAAACCCACCTTCGAGACCGGGCAGACCATCGTCGTAGCGATAGCGATAGACCGTTGCCCTATCGAGCAATTCGCGCTCGACGAACGCAATTGTGCTCAAGAACCGTGGATCCTGCGGAGCGAGCAGCCCGCTCAAGCCGACGCACAGCGCAGCGGCATCGGCCTCGCCATCGTCATACGTGGCGCAGAACGCGTTTTGACGGGCGTTCCAGCCGTTTTGAAGCACATCCGCGGCAATCTGCTCCCGCAACTCCTCCCAGTTCGTGCGGTGCTTGCCCAGATAGCGATCCACGGCGAGAGCGCGATCGACGGCCAGCCAACACATCACCTTGGAGTGCACGTGGTGTTGCCGCGGCCGACGGACCTCCCAAATCCCATGGTCCGGCTCGCGCCAGCGATGGGCGACCGCGCCGATCATCGCCTCCAGCATCCGCCAGTGCTCGGATGAGAGCGGTGCCGCACGCGCCGCCAGCAGGGCCACGAGATCGGCGATCGGCCCGAAGACATCCAGTTGAATCTGTTGTGCTGCCGCGTTTCCCACGCGCACGGGACGACTGCCGCGATAACCGGACAGCTCACTGATATCCGCCTCCGGACCAAGGTGCCCACCCGTCACCGTGTAGACCGGACACAACAGCGCGGGGGGCTCGCAGTGGTCGAGAATGCCGAGAACCCAATCCAAATACTTCATCGCCGGCCCGGTCGCGCCGAGGCGTACCAGCGCAGCAGCCGCCATAGCGGCGTCACGCGGCCAGCAAAAGCGGTAGTCCCAGTTTCGTACGCCCCCGGGGTGCTCCGGCAGGCTTGTGGTCGCCGCCGCCGCGATGGCGCCCGTTGCACCGTAGCAGAGCGCCTTGAGGACGAGCGCACTGCGGCGGACCAGGTCGGGCGCCACCGATGGCACGCTCAATGTGCCGGCCCAGCCGCTCCAGAATTTCGCCGTGCGCTCACGTCGCACCGGTTCCGCCAACGGGTCGGCTTGAAGATTGCCAGTGCCGTAGCGCATTTCAAGCACGAGCGGGCCGTCCGCCAACTCCACCACGGCAGTGGCCGTCTGATGCCGCCCTTCGTCGGTCAGCCGCCAATGCAGCGACGGTGCACGGAGAACGAGCGGGTCTACTGAACCTTCAACTTCCAATCCCGCCTCGCATACACGTATCCGCGTCTGCATGCGTCCGAAGTCCAGCCGCGGCGCGAATGTGAACAACACGCGCCCGCGCCCAGTGATCACGCGGATAAGGTCGGTTCGTCCGGCACGCTGAAAGGCGCGGCCACCACCACAGTCCAGGTAGTCCGTGACCGTGAAGCCGGGCCACTGCGTTTCGAGGACGAACGTATCCTCGACGTACTGCTGACGCTGCGGCCTCTCGTGGTCCGCGGACTTAACCTCGAAGAAGCCCGCGGTGGGGCCGCCGAGCAGCTCGGCGAAGACGGCCGGGGAGTCCAAGCGCGGCAGACACATCCACACGACGCGACCCGTGGGGCCGACGAGTGCGACCGTACGCTGGTCGGATAGCAGCGCGTGCTGCTCGATAGGCACCGCATGCGAGCCAGCGAGCCAGTCCGCTCGGCGCTCGGCCACCTGGGCCAGCAAGCGCGCGATCTCAGTCGTGTTCGAAACGCGGTAGCGGGCGAGCGTTTCGCCGGAGCCGACCTTGATGCCGACATCGGGTCCCGTCAGCACCGCAAAGGCGTCCTCGTCCGTCACATCATCACCGACAAACAGCACGGCGGAGGCACCCAGACGCTGCCGAATGCGGCGTAGGGCTGTCCCCTTATCCGTTGCGACTACGCTCAGCTCGATGACCTTCTTGCCGTGGCGAACGTGTACTCCGGGGTACTTGGCCGGACCGCGCAGAATCGCCTCGATAGCGGCAGCCGCAGCCTGCTCATCAGCGTTGCGGTAGTGGAAGGCCAGGGCGGCGGGCTTCTCCTCGACGGAAAAGCCGGGGTCCGCCGCGGCGATACGCCGCAGCTCACTCGTCAACCGATCCAGCAGTTCCAGAGTTTGGGGGCCAAGTGGCTCAGCGAAGCCGGCCTCGAACTCGCTGCCGTGGCTGCCGACGAGATGAATGTCCTCGGCCTCGCCCGTCCGGGCCGCGAGGTCGGCGAGGGCGCGGCCGGAGACGATCGCGACGTGTGTTTGCGGCATGTGCGCGAGATTCCGAAGCGCAACGAGCGACTCGCGGTTCGCTTCAGCCCGGGCCGGATCAGACACAATTGGCGCGATCGTGCCGTCAAAATCGCTGGCTACGAGCAGGACGGGCACCCGCGAGATCTGATCCAGTTGTTGGTTTAGCTCGTCGAGACGCATGGATAGCTCGCGTCAGGTGGTTCCGGCATGGTCAGGCGAATCGGGGATGTGGCAATCCCGGTTTCATCTGCATCGGCTTGCTTCTCTGCCACGATGCCACACGTCCTCAGAAAGCGTTCGGTCCACCAGTAGATGTCCTGCCGCTGGATCGTGCGCCGGAGCCGCCGCATGGCCGGCCGGCGCTCTTCCCGCGTCGTCGTCACCGCGCGTCGAATCGCTTCCGCGACACCATCGAGGTCGTAGGGGTTCACCAGAACCGCATCCCGACGCAATTGCACCGCCGCGCCCGCAAACTCGCTGAGGATTAGCACACCGTCGCCCTCGATCTGGCAGGCACAGTATTCCTTCGCAATCAAGTTCATTCCGTCCTTGAGCGGCGTGACTAGCGCCACGTCGGCGGCGCGGTAGTAGGCCAACAGCTCCTCGCGGTCCAGGCTCCGAAACACGTAGTGGATCGGTACCCAGCCCGGCTGCGTAAACTGACCGTTGATCTGGGCGACCAAGCGCTCGATCTCGGCCTTCAGGTCTTGATACTCGGGGACGGCCTCACGGCTGGGTACGACGACCTGCAACAACGTCACGCGGCGGTGAACCTCGGGCCAGTTCGCTAGCGCCAGTCGAAAGGCCTTTAACCGGTAGGGAATACCCTTCGTGTAGTCCAACCGGTCAAGCCCGAGGACAATCTGTTCACTTTGCATCTCGCTCCGGAGGGCCTTCACGCGCTCCGTGACCGGTTGGCTGGCCGCCGGTCCGGCAAATTCATCGTAGTCGATCCCGATGGGGCAAACGCCAATCATCACGGCGCTATTCCCGGATTCCGCCCGCAGCCCACCCTGACAGCGCCGCAGCCGCGTTTCCGGCAGCAGCGCACGCACGCAGTCCGCGAAATTGTCCCGGTCGCGCGGGGTCTGGAAACCGATGACGTCGTAGCTCAGGAGCCCTTCGAGTACCTCCGCACGCCACGGCAGCTTACAGAAGATGTCCGGCGGCGGAAACGGAATGTGCAGGAAGAAGCCCAGCCGGTTGCCGAAGCCGCGCGCCCGGAGGCGACGCCCCAGCCCCATCAGGTGGTAGTCCTGTACCCAGACAAAATCGTCTGCGCCAGTGCAATGCCCAACGACCTCGGCGAACTTCTCGTTGACCGCTCCGTACGTGGCCCAATAGGTTGGCACGAAGTTGCAGCGCGACTGCAGATCGTGGAACAAGGGCCAGATGATCTCGTTCGAGAAACCGTGGTAGAAGCCCTGCTGCTCCTGCGGCGTCAGCCAGACGGGTTGGAGCGCGTAGCCGGCGGTATGCGCATGTGCCGCCAGCACCTTGTAAACTCCCAGGCTCTGATCCGACACGCCGGGCCACCCGATCCAGAGCCCGCCACGACGGCGCAGAATCGGGCTGAGCGCCGCAACCAGGCCACCCGAGCCCGGGCGCGCGCGCCAGCCACCCTCGTCCTGCTCGACCACAATAGGCAGGCGGTTTGACACGATTACGAGCCTCATCGCTACTCCTTCCCGTCGCTCGCGGTCGACTCCGATTGGCAAAGGGCGCGTCAGGTGGTGCTCGACTTCGTGTTGGTGCGGCCTGTGGCGGCGTGGCTCACCAGGCGGCCTCGTCGATAGCTTGCCCGCGCGGCTCAGCGCCGATTACGAAGTCCGTGAACGGGCATGGATTACTGGCTCGCGTCTTACGGATCCTGGCCAAACACATGCAGCACCAGGCGCTGTTCCTGTTCTTCGTGCTGCTCAACGTAGGATAGCAACGTCGCAATCCGCACGCAGCAACTGCGGACGAGCAGGTTGTCCTCGGACCTGAGTTCATCCAGCGCGATCTGAACCTGGTCCATCAACCGTCCGAGTTCATCGTGTTCGTGCTGGAGTCGATCCACCTCGTTCGACAGCTTCGGGTGGCGCGCGCGGACGTCGCGGAGGTATCCGTCCGCCTCCTCCAAGGCCATGTGTTTCTTCAGGTGCTCCGAGAGCCGCCGAAAACACTCGCGCGCCTCGGGGATCCACTTCTCACGGCCGCTGGGAGGCGGCACGGCGAGGTGCTTGCGCACGAGGTAGATCAACTCGTCGACTTTGTTGCGCTCATCCTGCAGCCACCCGGCCAGATCCTGTGGTTTCATCGCAACACCTCCGCATGGCGAGCGTCGGCGGCCCGGTCGGGAGTACCCTCCGACTCGACTAGCGCCAGGGGGACCATCATCACCGGGCAGGGCGCGTGCTCCAGCACCGACTTGCTCGTGGAGCCGAGGAAGATGCGCTTCACGACACCGCGGGCGTGCGTCCCGATCACGATCAAATCGATGGACGCCCCTGCGGCGTAGCGCGCGATCTGTATGTCTGGCGAGCCCTCAAGCACGCGCGTTACAACGGGAATGGCGAGGTCCGGAAGATGATCCTCGACGAACCGGCTTGTTGCCTCCTGCACCGCGGCCAGCGCCTCAGGACCCGGCACGCCCAAGGCCAGGCCAGTGACGTCCGGTCCGGGGGCGGCGGCAGGCACTCGCTCAAGGACGTGAACTACATGCAGCGTAGCCCGGTACAGCTCGGCCAGCGAACGGGCGTAAACGGCCGCGTTGCGCGCCAGATTCGAGTAATCGGTGGGCAGCAAAACGTGCCGTATTCTCATCATGCCGTGGTCCTCTAATGGCGGGTCATCCCACGCCGGAGCCTGTTTTGCGGCTCAGCCGCGTGCGATGCTCGCCGCACCGCTTTACTTGAGGACGTACCTGCCCACGACGTTGGCGACGATCCAAACCGAGGCAGCTAGCGGAGGCAGGAGGGTCATGTAGCGCTTGAACTGCTCCGGCGTGTCGGGTTCACCAGTGAGCGTCGTGGCGCTGCCAGAGCGATGCTCCACCCAGCGTCCGAGGAGCATCAGCCCCACCACAGCGCCGAAGGCGGCGTCGAACACGGTAAACCAGACGGTCCCCTGCGACACAACCCCCCAAGTCATGCCCACGAGCGCGAGCGGCCCGAGCAAGACCCACGTTAGCCGGGCCCCAAGCACGCCAAGGCTGCTGATTGGCTTGGGAGTGGTTTGATCTGCCGATTCGAACTTCGTGTTCATAGCCGCACTCGCACAAGCTCATTTCGTTGAGCTGCGCGAATGGCGGCCCGACCATCCGAAGTACCTCCGAGCGCACGCGCAACTCGGACCCTTCGTCAACTTCTTTAACTATCGGAGTTTAGCGCCAGCGGCATGACCTGTCAACCTTGTCTTCGGGTACGCCACACAACCAGGCCGGCACCGGGCACACGAACCCGGCGCCGGCCGCTGATTGGTACGCGACAACGGCGCGCTTACTTGCCGCTCAGCAACTCGACAAATGGGTTGATGTCGTCGAACGTCACCTGTCCATCGCCGTTGCAGTCGGCATTCTGCCAAACGCAGTACGGGAACTGGCTGGCGTATCCGGCGGGATCGCCCAAGGCCAAAACAAACGCAGAAAATAGGTGGCTGTCCCGCATGGCATTCAGCGGAGCAGATAGTGGGCGTCGTTCGCGGCATGCGGGCAACTTATGCCTACGCGAGCTTCCGGGCACAAGTTCCTCATCCAAGATTTCCCGCACCGTCAGCGCCACGATCACCTTCCCGCTCTTGCGGAACGCTCATCGGCCGCTCGAGGGCCCCCGCCCGAATAGCTGGGCTTCGCGGGTTCAGCCCAGCCTACGCGCTACGCGCTGCCCCGGACGGGTCGCATCCAACGCCGTCAGCCAAGTCACGATGCTGCGTTGATGATGTTGTAGAGGATGCGCTTGCGCATTCTAATAAAGTGACCGTCATCGCCGAGGCGCAACTCTTCATCGGTTCGCTCGTAGTCGCGTCGGGTGTAGAATTCGACGCGGTTTTCGATCGACCAAAGCGTCGATTCACGGCACCCACGATGACGTGCGAGATTCTCGGCCCACCTGATCAGAAACTTGCCCCAACCACGGCCTTGAGCCGCTTGGTCGACGGCAACCTCATCGATCCGAATCGTGTTGCCGTGAATCTTGAAGGTGACGAAGCCCACTAGCTTGCTCTGATCCTCAACGACGTAGACATATCGGTTCGGGTCCACCGCCATGTCGTACCAGTGATCGGACCAGGAACCTCTATCGATAAAGTCTGCCCCTGATTTGATCATCGGAAGGCTGACGTCTGACTCGATCAGTCGGCGGTAAACGCCTGTCGGCGTCAGCCGCTGGTTGGGAAGGGTGTGAGCCAGCAGCCATAACCGATCGGTGTCATTGATCAGAAGAGAGAAGAAATTTGGTATCACAGTAGCGCCGCATCGAACAACGAGCGCGAACGATGTGAGGGCTGCACAGCCGCTGGATTCGAGCAACCTCAGCCCCGCCATCATGGTAGCGCCGCTATGCACAGCAGTATCAAGCACCAGAATCGGTGCTCCCTTGACCGCATCGCGCGCGACGGTCTCATCGAAAAAAGCCTCGCTCGCATTCCTCTTCCAGACAATCGGGAAGATCTGTTCGGGCGGGTCCGCTACCTCCAGGAGCTGTTGAGCGACGATCAAACCGGACGGCCCCAGCGGACACCAAATCCTGGGTCGGGCCTCCATCGAAATGTCCCGCAGGCGCGCAGCCAAGTCACGAAGGTACGCCTGAACGAATGCATCCGGAAGAAAGTGCGATTGCAATCAGGATCCTCGTCGTCTGCGCGGAATGCCGATCGGGTGCTCTTCAATCTCTTGTCCCAGTTCAGCATAGTAGCAGTCACTGCACATGCACCCGCGCGCGGTCCGGCGGTTTCCTGTGGTCGTCTCGTGAAGCACGACGTTGCATTGGACGCAGCAGTTTGGTTGGAACCGGTTCAGGATGTCCTCCTTTGACATGCCTCGCAGTGCGTCCGGTTTCATGTGATCAGTCTCCATTGCTTCCGCGCATCGTGCCGAAGCCCTCGAACCCATCCGAGGAGCTTAGGGGCGAGCTATCAGGCGTCAAGGGGCCCTCGGAAGAATCGTTCAAAAATGCGGCAAGTTTTGCGAACAGATGGCCGCCGGGTGCCAGGCCGCCGGCCTCTGCATCGGCGTGCTTCCTCCGGCCCCGGCTCAGCCTGCGCCTCTGTCGCCCCCAAGCCGCCGCCGCCGCCGCTTGCCCGTCCGAGCGGATGAAGGACCTCTCACGCCGCTGTCATTCCCGATCACAACGCGCCCTCAATCGAATGTGTACCGTGGGGGGGGGGATCGTGGACCTCTTGGGTTCAGCCTGTTTGCGGCGGAGCCCATTAAGCGTGGCCGCATGTAGTCGATGTAGGCCTGCGTGCTGGCGTGGCGGTCCTCGAAGCACACAGGAAACCCGCTCGCTTGCGCGCGGGGCTCTGCTAGATCGCCCCAGAAGACCTCGTAGTTGCGGTTGCTGTTGAACGGCGGGTCGATGTAGTGCAGCCGAACTTGGGATTCCTTGTACTCAGGGGCCTTGAGTTCTTTGATGAAGCGGGCGAACCCCTGCACGAGCGTTGAGATCGATGCGGCATGCGTACGCATATGGATTCCCGCAAGTTCTTGGGGGGCCATCCTATCCGCTCCGCCGGGTGGACGCACGCACCGGCCGCGCTCAGCCCCGCCGACGGAATTCGGCCGTGCCCGCCGCCGCCAGGACCTCCCCGAAGTACATGCGGTGGAAGTCGCCCTGGTAGTTCGGGGCGATAAAGTCGGCCAGGAAGTGGGCTGGTTCCAGATCGTCGAAGTAGGTCTTCTGGCACTCCAGAATCAGCTTCGCCTCTGCGAAACCCGGACACGCAATGCGGCTGAGGCCCACCGGCGTGAGGCCGCAGTCCGTCATCTTCCGCGTGTCGCGCCCCGAGACCGAACCCAGCATCTTGAGAACCTCGCGGTACGGCTCGTCGAACGCACACAGGCTGAATGTCGCGTGGCGTTCCATGAACTGCCGCGTATATCGCTGCGGCCGAACCACGACGACCGCCAGCGGCCGGTGCCAGATCACGCCGAAGGCCCCCCACGACACCGTCATGCTGTTGAACCCGCCGGGGCGATTCTCGCCCGCGGTGAGCAGGAACCAGCCGGGTTCCCACGCCCCGAACGCGGGCAGTTGCAACTCGTTGAACGGTATCGCCTCACGTTGCACGTTCGCCTCCGCCGCCACAAGGGTGTGGCACAGGCTTCCAGCCTGTGGTTTCACCGGCAAGATGCCGGTGCCACATCAAGTTGTGGGATAGGCTCTAAGTCAAAACCGCCCATGCCGGATCATCGCCACCAGCAGGATGAACCCCAGCGCCCCCGCCGCGAGGTAGCCGACCAGGCCGATTACCGGGATGTCGTGCCAGGTCGGCGGCAGGCGCGACTGGACGATCAGCGACGAACCCACGATCAGGGCCGCGACGACAATCGCGAACGAGACGCGGTTGGCGACGCGCTCGTGCGTCTCCAGCAGGCTCTCCAGCCCGCGGTGTTCGAAACCGATTTTCAATCCGCCGCGCTTCGCCAGCCGCAGCAGGTCGCGCATGCCGCCGGGGATTTCACGCGCGAGCTGCAGCAACTCGCCACCGGAATCGACCACGTCGCGCAGCAGCCGCTGCGGCCCGAAGCGCGCGAGCTTCAGCCGCTGGACGTACGGTTTGGCCGCCGCCACGAGATCCAGCTCCGGGTCGAGCCGGGACACGAGCCGTTCGACCGTCGCCGCCGCTTTCATCATCATGACCAGGTCCGGCGGGATGGTGAGCCGATGCCGCCGGACGAGCTCCAGCAGCTCGCGCAACAGCTTGCCGAAATCCAGCTCGCCCAGCCGCGGCGTGATGTGCAGGTCGATGAACTCGGCGACGTGGGACTCGATCTGCCGCAAGTCGAGCTCGTGGTCGTCGTCGTGCGTCGTCAGGCGCAGCAGGGCCGCGGTGGCCCGCGCGGCATCCCGTGTGGCCACGGCGTAAAGCAGGTCGGCGAAGCACTCGCGCCCCTGCCGGTCGAGCCGGCCCATCATGCCAAAATCGAGCAGGCAAATGACGTTGCCCGGCAGGACAAAGACGTTGCCCGGGTGCGGGTCGGCGTGGAAGAAGCCGTGTACAAAAATCTGCTTGAGCGTCAGCTCGGCGCCGCGCTGGGCAATCACCTGCGGGTCCAGGCCGGCCCGCGTCAGCGCCTCGAGCTCGAGCACGGGTATGACCTCGACATACTCGAGCGTCAGCACGTGCCGCGTCGTGTAGGGTCGATAGACCTTCGGAACGTAGACCGTGTCATCGTTCAGAAAATCGCCTGCGAAGCGCTCCAGGTGCGACGCCTCGGTCCTGAAGTCCAGTTCGCGTTCCAGCACGCGGGTGAACTCCTCGACGATGCGGCTCGGGCGATACGAACGCAGGTCCTCGACGTGTCGCTCGGCCAGGAGCGCCAGGTGCAGCAGAATCTCCAGGTCGACTTCGACCAGGGCCTCAATGTCCGGCCGCTGCACCTTCACCACGACCTCGTCGCCATCGCGCAACCGCGCGCGGTGTACCTGTCCGATCGACGCGGCAGCGATGGATTTCTCGTCAAAGCGCTCGAAGATCTCGCCCAGCGGCTTACCCAGTTCCGCCTCGACGATGGCCCGCACCTTATCAAAGGGAAACGCCGGCACGTCTTGCTGCAGCTTGGACAGCTCGGTCGCGAAGTCCGGCGGCACCAGATCGGGACGTGTCGAGAGCACCTGTCCGAGCTTGATGAACGTTGGTCCCAGCTCTTCGAGCGCCATGCGGACCCGTTCGGCCGCACTGAGCGTGTCCACGTGCTCGCGTGTGTGGCGGGTGATGAACTGGAGGCCCACTTCGAGGTACTGGCCGATCTTCAGCCGATCCACCAGGCCGCCGAAGCCGTACTTGATGAGGACGGTGAGGATCTGCCGGTAGCGATTGACGTGCCGGTAGGTGCGTGACGCAATGCCGATCTTGCGGACAGCCATGGAGGCCCTGCGTAGATCACGGCGGCGAATGGTCCGGGCGGGTCAGCCCGATTTTGGAATTTGGATTTTGGATTTTGGATTGGTGGTCCGGTCGCAAACGCAATCCAAAATCCACCAATCCTGCCTCAGGCCGACCGGTTCGCCAGCGACTGCTCCAGCTTCTCCAGCCGCGCGCCAAGCTGGGCGAAATCGTCGCGCGACGGCAGATTGGCTTGCTTGAGCAGCTCCTTGACGGTGCGCTGCACGAGGGCGTCGAATTCCTCGCGGCCCTTCTTCGCCCGTGCGACCGCCTCATCGACGAATTCCTGGCCCTTGTCCGCCGAAAGCTGGGCCGACTTGGCGATGTCGCGGGCGAGTTCCTCGACCTTGTCCTTGGTCATCAGGGTCAAACCCACGCCGGTCAGCAACGTCTTTTTCATCAGGTCGAACATGCGACGACCTCCTGTGTGAAATTCCCGCAGCACCGCGATTGTACTGACTGTGCTACGCACCGGCCAGCCAGCGGTTCGCCGGTGCGGCCAGGGTTCGTGGAGCTTTCGGCTGGGAACGTAGCGTCCGGCCCCCGTGCCGGACGTAGAAGGCCAGTTGCCCGACGACTCGGCGTGTGGCATTCCACGGCCGACACGGGGGTCGGCCGCTACGTTTCCCACGGCCGACACGGGGGTCGGCCGCTACATTTTCCACGGCCGCCGAAAGTGTCACGGACCCGTGCGGCCAGAACCAGCCCCCAGGCGACTTCCCCTATTGTGGAGAGCTACTTAGCATAGTCGTTCATGTCCGAGGCCGTACCGGAACAACGCCCTGCTGACGCGATCCAGCCCGCGCCTGCGGAGTCGCGCCCCGCGAGCCCCGCACCTCCGGCCTTGACCCCCCCGCCCGCCGCACTCCACCGCAGCGTCTGGTCCTGGACCGCACGCAAGTACCTCGTTCGCGCCGTCACGCTCCTGCTCGTCAACCTGGCGCTCTTCAGCGGCCTCTGCGTTTTCACCCACTGGCTCCACTACGGCACCCCCCTCGACTTCCGCTGGTCGTCGTACATGTACCCCCTGCGCTTCTGGGGCCCCCAGACGCAGAACCTCTACGACTTCATCGTCGCCCCCATCAGTGTCGACCAAACCCCGATCCACGGCATCGTCATCGGCCTGCTTATCGCCGCCATCCTCACGGTCCCGATCCTCGTCGCGATCCTCTACAACTTCCGCACCGCCCTGCCGTTCGTCGCCGCGGTGTTTTTCCTCGCGCATCTGCCCTGGCTGGCGCTGACCCTCGTCGCAAGCTGCGTCCTGGCGGCCGTGCGGCCCTTCCGCATGAACTTCCGCTTCGGGTCCGCACTCCTGGCGATGCTACCCATCGTGCTCTACCTGCTGCTGGCCACCCGCGGCCCCGGCGAGCCGATCGCCGCCAGTATCTCACCCGCCCGCAAGCTGCTCCTCGCCGGTCCCTGGCTGCTGGCCCTGCTGAGCGGCAGCGTGATGATGGCGGTCACGATCTTCATCGCCCGCGCCGTCAATTACCGCCCCGACGCCGTCGCGCCGGTCATGGCCGTGATGTTCGCCACCCCGGCGATCATCTTCCAGGTCTTCGTCGGCGTCGACGAACTAAACTACCGCGTGCTCGAAGCCCACTACGGGCCACGGTCCGAACGCTTCGAGCCTGTGCAGGACGCCACCGACATCATTCTCTCCTTATTACACCGCTGGACCACGCCCGGCGTCGAACGCGAACCGCAGCGCAGCGCCCTGCTCGCCGTCTGGAGCGCCAACCCGACCGAGCAGGCCACCCTCAAACGACTTGTTTCGCGCCGCCTCCTGCTCGACCTCATGGACGATCGCCGCGACGCTTACCAGGCGTGCAGCGACTTCGTCGCCGATCACCCGACCAGCCGCTACCTCCCCTGCGTACTGTTCCTACAGGCCCGGGCCCTCGATACGCGCCTCGACGAGCGGACGCTCCTCGGCGAAAGTGCCCAGCGCGAACTCTACACCGACTTTCCCAGCGTCCAGTCCGAACCGATTTGGACCACCCTGCTGACCGAGTACCCCGCCTCCGCGCTCGCCACCGCCGCCCGTTCACGCGTCGCCCAATTACGCCTGCGGCGTGGCGATGCCGACGGCGCGCTCGCCGCGCTCACGCCCGCAGCGTCCGAGCCGGTCGTGCCGACTTCCCAAAGCCAGCCGTCGCGCCGGCTCTTGTTGCGCACGCGGCCGCCGGAAGGAACGCTAGGCTATGAACCCGACCAGGACTTGTTCGAGGCGCAGCAGTTGCACGAACTGATCGTCGCCAACCGCGATGATCCGAAATACGGCCTCGAGCCGTTGCGCGCGCTGGTCTGCCTCGACCCGCACCGCCCCGAATACGCCGGGCAACTGCTGCGCCTCGCGCAGCAATACCCGGAGAGCCTCGTTTACGACAACCTGATTATCCGTTGGGCGGCGGCGACGCCCGACCGCGTCCAGCGTGCGGCCCGCCTGCAGGCGTGCCTTGAGCGCTTCCCCGCGGGCGACGCCGTGCCCGAAACCACGTTCG
>JAGVEP010000127.1 GCA_020058145.1 Phycisphaerae bacterium
GACGAGGGCGTGCTGACTGATCTGACGCGTTCGCCGGCCCGGACTTCGAGCGAAACGCACGCCGCGCCCCTCGCGCCGCCAGCCGCACCGCTGCCGAACGTCGATCGGGGCCTCCTGGACGAACTCACCGGCGGCGAGCAGAAACAGCCATGACACGCGTCTGGGCGATCGCGCGCCTGACCTTTGCCGAGGGCGTCCGCATGCGGATCGTCCTCGTTTTCCTCGTGGTGTTGGTCATCCTCGTGCTGCGCATGCCGTTCACGCTGCGCGGCGACGAGACGCTGACGGGTCGGCTCCAGAATTTCCTCTCGTATTCGCTGGGCGCGCTCGGCGCCTTGCTGAGCCTCGCGACCGTTTTCTTCTCCTGCTCCACGCTGGCGACGGAGCTGCGCGAATGCTCGCTGCACCTGGTCGTCACCAAGCCCGTCTCGCGCTTCCAGATCCTGCTCGGCAAGTGGCTCGGCGTGAACCTGCTGAATCTCCTGATCGTCGTGCTCTGCGGAGCGACGATTTACGGCTTGGCGAGCTTCATCAAATCCCGCCCCGAGCAGTTCGCGCGCGATCGGCTCCAGGTCCGCGACGTGGTCTGGACCGCCCGCATCGCAGCGCAGCCGGTCTTGCCGGAGCAGGAGATCGCCGCAGCCGCGGTCGAGCGGGTCAAAAAACGCGTCGAATCCGGCGAGATCGAGCCGTCGCAGCAGAAAGCTCAGTTCGCCGAAATCATCAAGCAGTACAAGACCCAATGGCGGCAGGTCGAAAATGGCGGCCAGCGGTTCTACGAATTCTCGGGCCTCCCGCAACCCGAGCGCGAGGACGACGTCATCCAGATTCGCTACACGGTGATGGCGATTCCGCTCCCGCCGCAGGAAGTCGTGAACATCGGCTGGGTCTTTTGCGACCCGGACTCCGGTGCCCCGCTGCACCCGCCGGTGATGACCGCCGAGCGCTACGGCCAGAAGCACCAGTTCCTCGTGCGGGCCAGTGCGGTCGTGAAGGACGGGCGGGCCGTGCTGGGGGTCCATAACCCCTACAACCCGGACCGTGCCACCACGGTCTACTTCGAGGGCGACGACAGCCTCGAAGTGCTCTACCGCGTCGGCGGCTTCGAATCCAACTACGTCAAGGCACTCGCGATCATCATGATGCGGCTGATGCTGCTCAGCGCCATCGGCCTGTTCTTCAGCGTCTTCGTGTCGTTCCCGGTCGCCTGCCTGTGCGCGAGCGTGTTCTACGTGGTCTGCTTGGCACTGCCGTTTATCTTCGAGTCCATTGGGGCGTTCGACAAGGCCATGACGCCGCAACTTGATCCCTATGGCCAGTTCGGGCCGCTGGTGCGGGCCTTTCTCGTGCCGTTTCTCCAGGTCGCGTTTCCCGACTTTGGGCAATACAGCGGCGTCGACCACCTGATTGAAGGCGAATACATCGCCCCAGGGCTGCTCGGTTGGAGCTTCTTCCGCACGCTGCTCTATGGCGGGGCGTTGTTGCTGCTGCCCGGCTGGTGGATTTTCCACCGCCGGGAGGTAGCGGAGGTGACGGTTTAGGATGCGGCGCTCCACGCTCGTCCAATTCATCGCGCTCGCCGGCTGCGTCGCCCTGCTCTACGGGGCGTCGACCCGCATCCCGACCATAAATGCCGGGCGCGCGCGGCTGAACATCATGGGAGCCGAGTCGCCGCTGGCCAACACCCCGCCGGAATACGTCTTCTATATTCAGGCTTTCGGCGCCTTCCGCGGGCTGATCGCGGATATTGCCTTCCTGCGGGCCGACCAGCTCAAGGAACAGGGCCGTTTCTACGACGCCCATCAGCTCCATAAGTGGATCTGCGACCTCCAGCCGCACTTTCCGACCGTCTGGGAATACTGCGCCTGGAACATGGCCTGGAACATCTCCGTCACGACGTTTACGCCGCAGGAACGCTGGAACTGGGTCTACAACGGCGTGAAGCTGCTGCGCGACCAGGGCATTCCGCGCAACCCCCGAGCCGTAAATCTCTACAAACAGCTCGCCTGGATCTTCAATAACAAGATGAGCGAGAACACCGACGACCAGCACTACGCCTACAAGACGAACTGGGCCTGGCGGATGCACCTGGCGCTCGGGCCGCCCGCTGATCCGCTGGCGGGGCTGGACGCGGCCGGCCTGGCCGACCAACTCAAGTCGGCCAAGGACCTCGATCGACTCGCCGAGGCTGGGCGCCTGGCCGTGCTCAAAGACGAGGAGAGCCGCCGCCTGAAGGCCCAGCAGCGGGGCGTGGAGTACAAGCCGCTGGAGTTGCCGCCGACGGCTGGCGCGGACGTGAAAAAAAGATCGGAGGCGGAAGTTACGCCCTTTCGCATGGCGCAGCGGGCCGCCGAGGAGCGGCTGCGCGAATTGCAGGACACGCCCGCGACACTGAACCAGCTTTACACCCGGTATCCGGAGACGCGCGCGATGGTCGCCCAACTCCGCAGCCTCGGCATCGCCCTCGACGACGACGAACTGACGGAAGACGATTACTGGCGGGATGAGGGGCTCGCGTTTGCCTTGCTCAAGCCGTACCGCGATTTGACGAGCCCCGCAGGGCTGCTCGCCAGCGTGACCCGCGCAGCGCAGCCCGGCTACGCCGCCGACGCCCGGCGGGGCAACCTCGCCACGATCCTGGGTGTGCGAACCGGCAGCGCAGCGGGCCAGGCGCTCGTACACTTTGTGGAACGCCAGGTGGTCGAGCAGGTCTACAAGCTCGACTTGGAGCACATGCTCGAGGTGGTCCGCGATTTTGGCCCGGTCGATTGGCGTTCGTGTGATGCGCACAGCCTCTACTGGGTCACGCGGGGCCTCATCGCAGCGCGCGAGGGACCGGCCAGCGGTGTAAGCGGCGACAAAATGAACACCGCCCGCATCATTTTCTTCAGCCTGCGCAACCTGTTCCTGAAGAACCACATCGTCTTTGAGCCCAATCCGGCGGCGATTCAACTCTCGTATCTCAACCTCAGCCGGGATCTGAACTTCATCGGACCGCTGAGCGAGGCGTACCTCAAGTACGGGCCGCTGTTCGATCCGACCAACGAGGAGGGCCACGGCGCGGGCAGCACGTTCCGCAGCGGGCACATCAACTTCATCACCGAGGCGATTCGCCTGTTGTATCTGTCCGGCCGCGAGGCGGAGGCTGACCACTACTACCGCTACCTGCGTGAAACCTATCCGATCACGCCGGATGGGGTCCCGAACCCGGCTTTCACCAAACCCCTGCACGACTTCGTGATGGACAGCTTCCTCGAGAGCATCGAGGTGCCTGGCGTCCGCGAAATCAAAATCGTCATCGACGGCTGGCTCTTCAACGCTTACACCCAGCTCGCCAGTGGCGACACCACCAGCTATGTCCGGCTGGTGCGCGCCGCCCAGGAGTACCACGAGAACTACATGCAGAACAAGCGGGGCGACCTCGGCTTCGGCCGGCAGAAAATCCCCGAGTTCGCCGACATGCAGAGCGACGCCTTTGGCAACTGGCTAGCGCCGCCGGCGGCTACCCCGCTGCAAACGCTGCACAAGGCGAAATTGTGGCAGGTGGCGCCGCTCTACCTGCGGCAGACGGTCTACGACAACCTGCTGCCGCTGTTCAGGTCCGAGTGCTCCCTGTGGAACTATGACCTGGCGAAGGCCTTCCCCGAGCCCAAGGACATGGACACCTATCGTAAAGAGCACCCCGGCCGCGCGGCGCAAGAAGCCCCGTAGGGCGGACTCAGCCCGCCGATGCAGTTTCAATACCGGATTTCAAACCACCGTTCCACGCCCTGCACCGGCAACGTCGTCCGCTCCGCCATCGTAACGTACCCCTCGTACTGCCCGGCGATGTCGCGTAATAGCGCCTCGACACTGGCGGCGGACCCCTCGGCTTCCAATTCCACCGTCCCGTCGTGCAAGTTGCGCACAAATCCCGCTACGGGGTGCCGGGTGGCGATTTCCGCGGCCGTGGCCCGGAAGAACACGCCCTGCACGCGCCCGTGATAGATGACGCGGCAACGGACCGTCGCGCCGTGGCTTTCCGTCGTCACCTCAGTGCCCCTTCTTGCCCTTTTCGAGCACTACCTTGCGTTTGCCGTGGATGAGATTGAGCCGCCCCGGTTCGATGGACAGCGTGTACGTCCGCAAGCCGCCGCTGCGCGGCTGGAGCTTCAGTTTCATGCCGTCGAGCTCGTACGTCCCTTCCTCCTGGTTGGTCACGCCCTCGACGGTCGTCGTGGCGGAGAAGGTGTTGTCGGGACGGAAGGACACGTTGTCGAGCGCGAACGTCTGCCGATTCGGGATCGCCTGCACGAGGTGCCAATCGCCCTGTATCGCGGCCTGGCATCCGAACAGCCACGGCAACGCGCTCAGTCCGACGCAAGCCAAGGCGGTGTGGCGAGGTGAGTGCAGCAGGTTCATGCGCAGCGTCCTCCAGACGCGGCGCATTATACGTCCCCCCGCACCTGCGCAGTACCGGCCGGCACTGCAACCGCGTGCCGCGCCGGCCACCCGCGTCGATCACTTACAATCGAGCGGAACACGAAGCGCCAGCGAGTGAACCCGGAACACGAAGCGCCAGCGAGTGAGTTCGGCGGTTCGCGTTCTTGAAATCGCACTCGGGCGGTCTGGTCCGGTACAATCGGCCGGCGACGGTATTCAAGATGTTTTTTATTGCGTCTCTTGACAATCCTCTTGGATATGGCCTACACTCTACTGATCCGGGCGGACTGCCCGGGGCACGAGCGGCGGGTGCCGGGACGCTCAGCCCTCAGCCCGGATGTCGCGAGCGTGCGAACAATGGGACCGTAACGCGAATTACGCACTGATGTAGCGGCCGGGCTCCGTACCGGCCGAATGTAGCGGCCGACTGCCGTGTCGGCCGTGGCTACGAACCGAGCCGCGAGCGCGAGCTCGCGGACGGGTTCGCGGACGGACTACCGACCGCTCGTGCGGTCGGCTCGGATTACGGCGCGTCGCACCAATGTGCGGCGCATAAACGCGCGTGTCATCGCGCTGCTGATAGGAATCGAGGTATGGCCAGCATGAAACGCCATCTTGGGTTCGTCATTCTCGCGCTTCTGACCGCGGTGGCCACCGCGAATCAATACTACGTCGGCTTCGAAGGCAATAACATGCCCGAAAGCGAACCCGGGTGGGTGCGGCATTTCGGCGGCGGCGGCGCGGCGCGATCCGTCGAAACCGATCCGAACGGCAATGACTACCTCGCAGTTGATTCGCGAAGCAACTCGTATATCTGGGACACCGGGCACTACGCGCGGCAGATGAACCCAGATCAACCCGGCGAGCGCTTTGTGGCGCAGTGGAGGTTGGCGGTCCTGGCCAACCACCTTTACTACGACACCGGCGTCCTCTTCGCTCGAGATGGAGGCGGCAAGATCGACTTTTTGTACACCATGGACCATATCATCAGCATCCGCGAGGGCGGTGGGAGCACCGATTGGACTTACCCTATCGCGCCGGGGGTGTTTCACACGTACCGCATGGAATCGTCGGACATGGCGACCTACCGACTGTGGATCGACGACCAAGTGGTTCACGATGGTCACTGGAATCTGGACAGCAGCCTCTCGTCGTTCGTGAGCTTTGGCGATCAAGTGTACTCTAACGTCGACGTCGGCTCGCTAGCGAAGTGGGACTACTTTCGATTCGGCGTTATTCCGGAGCCGACTTCAATCAGCTTGCTCTTAATGGCGTGCGTTTGCGTGGCCACGCATCGCAGATAGTTGGGTTCTAAACAGTCTCGTAGACAAGAAAACAGGAGAATGCAAATGACTGCGTTTGGTAGGACAATTGGATGCTGCGCGCTGTGCGCAGCGATGAGTTCTTTGGCTTGGGCCGAAATCTCAGTCTGGGAGGGCGACGCGCAGCACCTAATCTACAATGGGGGGCGCAGCTTGAGGTTTCTGAGCTCCGGTACCCTCAAAATAGACTGCTTCACGGCACAGAACGAGCTGGACGACATCGACGTGATCGACGCCCCGGGCGTGAACGGTCCCGTGTATCTCTTCATCGCGCCGAATCCAAATGACCCGAATCACTCCGGCAACGACGGCGCCAGGCACGTACACGTGATTGACCTCTCGGGCGCCACCGAGTCGTACATCGTGCAGGTGAATGTGTGCTGCCAGATGGCGGACTGGGATCGGCCCCTCAAAGCCACCAGCATCACGGACGAGATCGTCACCTACGGCACGATCGTCAACGGCGTCGACGTGCAACGACTGGACGGCGGCATCTTCTGTGGCGGCCTGGGCGACGTTTACGTCCGCGATGGCTCCGGCGCCACGCACGCCGGTTGGATTACCGTTTTCGGCACCGACGGCTATTCCGGTACCATCGACGTGCAGGGTTCGATCCACGGGTGGATCGCAGTTCAGTACATCTTGTACCCCGGAGCGTCGATCACCGTGCATGGAACGGCCTACAATGGCGTGATCATCGGAAGTATGTACGGGCCGGTGGCGGTTACTGGCGATATGTACTATGCGGAGGTGGGCGACTTCGACGAGAAGCTGACCGTGGGCGGCAGCCTGATCGGCGGCTTCCCCGGCCTACCCTGGGGCCTGCGCGTTCACGATCGATTTGGACCAAACGGCTACGTCGACGTAACGGGTGATTTCTGGAACCCGCTGATGTGGAACGTCCCTGTACAGGGCAGAATCGAAGTGGATGGCACACTCATCGGCAACGAGATTTACGGCGTTACGGAGGCCGGCTCGATTCAGGCCAACAACATCTCCACGCTCCACATGGGCGGGCCGATTCATGGTGCGATGAGCGCGACGCAGGCCCTGACGAATGTCCAGATCGTCGCCGGCGTTTCGGACGTTGGCACCGTGAGTGCGGCGAACATCAGCGATCTGACGATCTCCGCAGCAGTGGTCGGCACGCTGACGGCCGCGGAAATCACCAATCTCGGCGTAGCTTGGGGCGTCAGCGGCACGGTCAGCGCGACGAGTTTTCTTTCGTACAGCGAGTTGGGCAGCGTCTTCGCCGACGGAACGGTTACGGCACCGTACATTGATCATCTGACGGTTTCGGACGCCGTCGCCGGCACCGTGAGCGCGACCGCAGAACTGACCAGCAGCACCTTCGGCGGCATTGACCCGAACGGATTCGTCGAAACGGTGTACATCCGCGATGTCACCGTGGGCGGAACCGTGGCCGGCAAGTTGACCGCGTCGGGCACGCTCGACGGGTCGGTCCAGGTCGGCAGCGTCGCCAGCACCGGGACCGTGGATGTCGGCACGCTCGCCGGCACACTGGGGTTCATCAGCAACATGTACGGCAGCGTGGATGTGACCGGCGACCTGACCGGCGCGATCTGGATCGTCCCGACGGTCCTTCGCGGACCCGACGGGAACCTGTTCGGCGGCATTGTGGTGGGTGGCGATGTAACGGGCACGATTAATGTCCAGGGCAACGTCGAGGAGACCGGCTCGATCTACGTCAGCGGCGTGCTCGACGACGTCAACAGCGACTTGAGCGGCGGGCATATCCTGATCAGCCGTTCCATGCTGCCCGGAGCCACGATCACCGTAGCCCCCGGACAGAACTTCGACCCAGACACCGAGTTCGTGACGGGGCGATTTGAGGGCTGGGCATCCGGCGAGAGCGGTTACGCCATCGATCCGAACGCGACGGTGACCATCGGCAACTACGCGCCCTGCCACGGCGACTGTCCAGAGGTCAACATTAGGGCCGTGGCGGTCTGCCGCGGAGATGTGTCTAACGATGGATTTGTCGATTTCGACGACATCGGCCCGTTCATCGAAGCCCTGGGCATGACCCCGGAGGAATACTCGCTCACCTACCCTGGCTTGGGTGGCACGGCCGATAATTACGCCTCCGGGGCGCGATTATTCCACGGTGATTGCAATTGTGACGGACTATTCGATTTCGACGACATCAATCCGTTCGTCGAGCGGATCAGCGGAAACATCTGCGACCCCGGCTGCCCCGGCGACGAGCAAATGATGGGTGCCCCGCAGCTCGCCGCAGGGATGCGGGCACACGTGCCGGCGGCACGTCTGCCGGCGCTGCGGGCGTTTGTTGCGCAAGTCATCGCGCACGAGCAAAACGCGGAAAAGCGGGCCTACTGGCAGCAAGTGCGGGCGGCGCTCGAACAGTAGGCAACAAGGCAACGAGGCAACGAGGCAACGAGGCGACGAGGCCACAAGGCACGGAGGCACGCGGGCGGCGGAGATACTGAAATCACCCGCAGCGCTCGGCAGGAGATACGCCTCCCAGACGGCCAGGCGACATCAACTACCCCTGACCAGCATGCTCCAGCGCACGAACAATGCGCGCGCGCGTCCGCTCGCGACCGAGCAGCACCAGCGTCTCCGCGATTTGCGGGCTGATGGTCGTTCCGGTAACCGCCACCCGCAGCGGCTGGGCCGCCTTGTTCAGCCCGAGCCCGTGCTCATCGGCGTAGCCGCGAATGAACTCGTCCAACTTGGGGGCCGACCACTCGGCCAGCGCCACGAGACGGGTTTGCAGGTCGCGCAGCACCTTCAGGCCCGCACCGTCACCTTTGAGCAGCCATTCCTTGACGGCCTTGGGGTCGTACACGATGGCCTCGTCCGCGACAAACAACGCGCCACACTTCCGCTCGATATCCGGGAACGTGCGAAAACCCCGGCACAGTTCGATCACCCGCGAGAGCAATGTGTCGTCGAGCTGGCTCAGCGGGCCCGGCTCATTGATCGCCAGGTAGTCGCGAAAAGCCGCCAATTTCCGCGCCGGCGGCGCAGCTTCGCTGGCCGCGGTATTGAACGCCAGCAGCTTCTCGCGGTCAAAACGGGCGTTGGTCTTGCCGACGCGTTCAACGCTGAACGCCTCGGCCAGCTCGTCCAGCGCGAACTTCTCGCGGTCGCTGCCGGGCGACCAGCCGAGCAGGGCGATGAAATTGACGAGCACTTCGGGCAGGTAGCCGCTCCTGCGGAAGTCGTGGATCTCGATTTCGGGCGGGTGGACGGCGAGCTTCTTCGCGAGGCGTTGCAGGGCGTCGCCGGGAAGCTGGGTGTCGCCGCGGCGCCAAGCCGAAACGAGTTCCGCCTGGTCGACTTCGGCGAGTTCCATGATCTTGCGGTCGTCGAGGCCTGCCGCCTTGGCCGCGTCGCGGACGACCTTGTCCTTCTCGCGTTTGCTCATCTTCGTGCCGGACATGTTGAAGATGATGGGCAGGTGGGCATACATGGGCGTCGGGTAGCCGAAGGCCTCCTGCAGCGCCAGGTGGTTCGGCGTGTTCATCAGGTGCTCCTGGCCGCGGAGGATGTGCGTGATCTGCATCGCGGCGTCGTCTACGACGACCGCGAAGTGATAGGTTGGCCAGCCGTCAGCCTTGACGATCACGAAGTCACTGAGCTCGAGAGCACCGATGGTCACAGCGCCGAGGATTTGGTCGCCGACGGTGAAATCGCGCTGGGGCATCTTGAAGCGGATGAAGAAGGGGTGGCCGGCCTCGCGCGCCCTTTGGGCTTCCGACTCGGATGGGAAATGCGTCGGCCGCTGATAGCGGAAGCCACGCTGGCCGGCGGCGTGGCCGGCTTTGCGCATCGCGTCCAGTTCCGCGCGCGTCTCGCTGGCGTAGTAGGCCAGCCCGCGGTCGAGCAACTCGCGCGCCCGCTCCTGGTAGCACGCCAGGCGCTGGCTTTGGTAGTAAGGTCCGAACGGCCCGCCGATTTCCGGCCCCTCGTCCCAGTGCAGGCCCAGCCAGCGCAGGTCTTCGAGCAGCTTCTGGTCCGCCGCCTCGATGTTGCGCGTCTGGTCGGTGTCCTCGATGCGCAGGATGAACTTGCCGCCCAGGCGTTTGGCCAGCAGGTAGTTGAATAGGGCCGTGCGGGCTCCGCCGAGGTGCAGATAGCCGGTCGGCGACGGGGCGAAACGGGTGCGGACGGTGGTGCTCATGGCGTCTCGTGTCAATTCCGGGCGTCGGCGCACGTGGGGCGACGAAGCAACGGGGAAGATAAGCGGATTGGCGTCCGGATGCGATTAGTCCGCTGCTGCATTCCGCGACGTCGAGGACCTGGCCACGCAAGCAGCCCCGATGGCGAGCAGCGGCATGAGCGGCACGCGGTAGCGAACGCTGCCGATGTAGAGGCAGTGCAAGAGCGTGAAGTAGATGACGGGGACCCACAGCAGCCCGTGGAGGCGGCGCAGACCGGCGCGGTCGCGCTGTGTGAGCGCCTGTACCACACCGGCGACCGCCGCGAGCAGCACCACGAGCGTGTACGCGGCCCCGGCCCACGCCGCCGGACCGCCGCGGTATTCCGCGACATTCGGCAACGGGTTCCACAGGCGGAGGAGCTTGGTCCCAGCCAGTTGCAGGACATGCCCGGGATCACGCTGCATCTGCTGCCACGCCAGGCGGGTGAGCGTGCGGTCGAGCGCGACCTCGTCGAGACCCTGAAGTCCCGGTAATGCTCGCAGAAAAGACTGATTGCTGCTGCCATCGGCCTGCGGACCCTGCGCATCGTAGAGCGTCACACCACCGTTGGTTGAAAGCCAGGCATAAGAACCGAGCACCGCTCGATTGCGCAGCCCCCAGGGCAATAGCAGCAGAATGAGCAGCGCCAGAGACGGACACAGCGCCGCAGTGGCGCGGCGACGGCGCGACGCAGACTCCGGCGTGTGATTTCCTGGCCCGCGCAACTGCCACCACGCCACGAGCAACCAGACGAGCGGGACCAGCGCAGCCGACGATGGGCGGGTGAGAATTAGTGCCGGGCCTAACAGGGCTAACCCGATCCGTGCGCTCACCCGTGGCCCCTCCGCGCAGCACGACCACGCGCACGCAGCCAGCGCAACCAGCAGCAGTGTGAAGAGCCCTTCGCTCAACAGCAGGTTCGCGAAGAAGATCCCGAACGGGTCGCAGGCGATCAGTAGTCCCGCCACGACCGCCGCGCGGCGACCAAGCGCGGTACGCGCCAGACCGTGTGCGACCCCGACCGTGGCGGCCCCCAGCAGCGCCTGCCCAAGCTTCGCCGCCAGCATGCCCGCAGGCCCCAGGCCGGCGAACAGCGCCAGAAACAGCGGATACAGCGGCATCCGGGCCGCAAAACGCCCATCGTCCGTCACCAATGCGCCGCTGCTTACCAGGTTCCGCGCCAGTTGCCAGTGCAGTTCCTCGTCCGGGTATTCCAGCGTCGCCCCCTGCGCGTACCAGCGATACGAAATCCACGCCACGCGCAACCCGAATGCCAAGAGCATCAGTTTCCAGGCAATCGCCGGGCGCTCCGTTTTCACGCCGAACCCACCGGCCCCGGCGGAAACGGCGTCAGGACCAGCCGCAGCGCCTTGCGCGTCTCGGGGCGGAGTCTGGCGCGCTGATCGATGCGCAGCGGCATGATCCACAGCGGACCGCGTTGGTCGCACAGGATCCCAATTCGAGCCCGCTCGTGCGGATCGATTTTCTGCTCGCCCAGAAAATCACCGATCGTCTTCATGCCCGGCGCACCGAGCGGGTGAAAGCGGTCGCCGTCCCGTCGCCCACGCACGAGCAGCGGCGGCCGAAGCTGTGCGTAATCCAGCCACTCTTCGAGGCGGTTCTCATTGCGACGCAGGATCTCGACCTGCTCAGGACCGACGGGACTGGTCTCGGCCACTAACGTGTAGCTGAGGGCCGGCAGCGAAGTCCGACCCGGGCAGACCACGAACACGGTCCCGATGTCCGGCGGCGGTTCCTCGTCCGTCAACAGCCCGAATTCGAGCCGATCATAGTGCTTGCACACCACCACCGGCCCCGGCACGTGTACCTCCTTGCCGCTCGCCGGGTCCTCCGCCAGGCGCAGCACCGCGTCGACGTGCACAAAACTGAGGTCCTGCTCACCCGAAAGCACCAGCGAGACGGCTCGGCGTACAACCTCGGCCTGGATGATCCGCTGCTTGGAGAGCAGCGCGCGTGTGTTCAGCACGATGCGCCGCGGCCGATGCGCGATGACCAGCGAATCGAAGGTGCGCGCCGCGGCATCCTCCAGGTACGTGCCCAGCCAGCGCGCATGCTCGGAGAGCCGCAGCAACGCGTCCGCAACCTGCGGGTTAAGCTGCTCAGCCAGCAGCGGCATCACGGTGTGCCGGATGCGGCCGCGCGTGAACTCCTGCGAGCGGTTGGTGCTGTCCGTCCGCATCCGCAGTCCGCGGGCCGCGCAGATTTCCTCAATCGCCTCCCGGCGGTGATTGAGCAGGGGGCGCACGAGCAGGACGTGGCTGTCAAGCTGAATGGGCCGCACGTCCTGAACCCCCGCCAGTCCGCGAAGCCCGGTCCCACGGCAGATGCGGTGCAGCACGGTTTCGGCGTTGTCGTCCGCATGGTGTGCCACCGCGACCCGTTCGCCACCCACCTTCAGCGCCACGCGTTCGAGAAACGCGTAGCGCTGCCGCCGGGAAACCTCCTCGGTCGAACCGCCGCCCCGCTCGACTTCCCCGCGTATGTCGCCGTGTTCCAGATGGAACGGGAGGTTCAGCTCCTTGGCCAGCTCGTCGACGAAGGCGGCATCCGCATCCGCCTCCTCACCGCGCAGGCCATGGTGGAAATGCGCGACGTGCAACCGCCAGTTCAGATTCTCGCGGTCACCCAGTGATTTCAGGGCATGTAGCAGCAACGTCGAGTCGGGGCCGCCGGACACGCCGATGACCCAAGTGCTCCCTGGCTCAAGGAGCTTGCGGCTGTCGAGCCACGTCCGAATTTGATTGAGGAATGTTTCCCAGTTCACGAACACCGAGTATACACCAAGGCCACCCCGGTCGGGTAGCGCGGGCACAACCACGAGCAGCCTGCGGTTCGGGGCCCGGGTCGGTTCCGACCTGGTCTCAGTGGTTGTTTTGGGACGGGAGCAAGCCGAGTTTACCGGACGTATGGCCAAAAAGTGCGCCCGGGGACGCGAAACGCAAGCGGCGACCCTGGTGCCGTTGCGCGGCCGTGGTGCTCGCCTTGTAGCCCCCGCTGACCGTACTTGGTGTAGTCCATTCCGTCCCCATTTGATGCGTGCCCAGGGTTTTGACGATTGCGGGGCGTGTATAGCCCTATCACCACCGGCGACAACGCGCGTCGATTGTGAGAAACTGCGGCGTGGCACCGCGGAACAGGGCGACGATTTCCACATCAATCTTGACAAGCCCGGCTCGCTGAGGATATGATAACCGCGTGTCCATGTTCTCGGGGGGGCAGGTTGAAGGTGTTGCGACTGTTCTCTCCGCGGTGGAGAAGCCAAGTCGAATGATCGAGAGGCACTGCTGAATGCAAGGAGCATGCTAATGGCGTTATCGGCCCGAGTTGGAACCGTGTCGGTGTGTCTTTGTCTGGCCGTAGTTGCGATCTTCGGGCTGACGCCGTCCGTCGCCCCCGCGGCCACGCGCACCGTAATCGCTGAGGACTTCACGGCCACGTGGTGCACGTACTGCCCGTACGCCGGGCGCGCGCTGAACATGATGATCAACAACCACCCGGCGGATTTCACGTTCGTCCAGATCCACGGCTCCAGCGATATCCACCGGATTCCGTGGGGCCAGAGCCGCGAGGGCTACTACGCCGTCGCCGGTTATCCGACCGCCTGGTTTGACGGTAAGTTGAAGGCGGAAGGCGCGTACACAAATGACACCCAGCAGTACAACTGGTACAACAGCCTCTACAACCAACGGAAAGCGGTCGCGACCGACGTCACGGTCAGCGTTGGCGGCGTGTTGGTCAGCGGCCAGACTTACGCGGTTACGGTCCGCGTCGCCCTCGATCCGAACGGTGTCGCCAAGACGGTGCGCGTCATGGCGATCCACGCCCTTGATCACTACCCCTACTCGACCGACAACCGCTATCGGAACTGCCTGCGCTTGCCGACGCCGCCCGCTTACGTGAACGTGCCGCTCGTACCCGGACAAGTCGTGGATGCGTTGACGTGGAACTGCACTTTTGACGCGACCAGTTGGGCCCAACAGAGCGACATCCGCATCATCGCTTGGGCGCAGAAGCAGGCCACTAACGGCAGCGGTGGCCTCGGCGAGCTTTGGAACGCCAAGATGATGTCCTGGCCGTTTTCGGCCCTGCCGCCGCTGTTCGCGCTCGGCGACCTGAATTGCGACGGTGCCGTGAACTTCGACGATATCGACCCGTTCGTCCTCGCGCTCGCGGACCCGGTGGGCTATCAAGCCGCCTATCCGAACTGCGATGTCAACCTGGCGGACTGCAACGACGACGGTGTGGTGAATTTTGACGACATCGATGCGTTCGTGGCCTTGCTGAGCGGAGGTTCCTAGACCCGGGCCCGAGCACGGGCGGCCGGACCGAATCATCCGAGCCTGAACCGATCCCGTGTGTAAGCTTCCTCCATCGACCGCCCGACGGGTGTAAGCCTGTCGGGCGGCTGCTTTATTTCCTCGCGGAGCGCCGGCTTTCAGCGCTACCCGAAGTCCGCCAGCACGCCGCGATATCAAGCCTCAGTCCACCTGAACCCCGCGCCGATAGGTCTTGCGGAAGGAGCCGCTACATCGTGTTGCGCACGGATTGCGCTTGTTCGCTTGCGCTGCGACCACCGCGCTGGCCGGGGTGTCCTGTCGCGATGCTGGCGCTGGGCCTCGCCGCGACCGCCGCCTGTGCTGCGCCGCCCCGCTATCTCGCCGCGCGCGACATCACGCTCGAATTCCAGGCCGGCAATCGCGTCCCCGTAACGACGGCGGAACTCTGGGTCTCGACGGATGGACGCCGCAACTGGCGGCGGACGGCGACCGCCACCGCCGGCGCGCACGCGCTCCACTACACGGCCGCGGCGGACGGTGTTTACGACTGCTATGTCGTGCTGAAGAACGCCGGTGGCACCTCTGGCCCCCCCCCTGGGCCCGGTACCGCGGCGACCGCGACGGTGGTGGTGGATACACTCGCGCCGCTGCTGCAAATTCACGCCGCACGCATCGCGGCACGGTCAGCCGACGAGGACCAGGCGCCGGCTTCAGCACCAGCGCAGCCGCGGACCGTCAATTTCGACCTCACGCTCGTCGAAGAACATCTGTCCGAGTCCGGCTTGCGTGCTTTCTACAAAACGGCCGCCGGAGATTGGCACGACGGCGGCCCCGTGCAATTCACCGCTGACAGCGCGGCCTGGACGGCCCCGCCAGAGCTCAGTGGTACCCTGGACGTCCGCCTCGTCGCCACCGACCTGGCCGGCAATCGCGCGCAGGAGGACGTTCGTGGACTGGATTTGCCGGCGGCGCTCGCGCCCGCGGCGCCTGCTGCTGACCCGCCGCCCGCGGCTTCGCAACCTAGCGACGCAAATGCCCGCACTTCGACTCCAGGACCTCTAACCCCCAACGTCTCACCGCGGGCCGTGGTTGAGGCGCAGCACTTGCGCGGCCTGGCGGCTCGCTTCCTGGACGCGGGCCGATTTTCGCTCGCCGCCGCACGCTTCGAGGACGCCCTCGCCGCCACCCCGGGTGACGCGGACCTGCTCGCCGACCTTGGTCAGGTGCTCATCCGACTCAACCGTCTCGAGGACGCCGACGCGCGCTTCCACGCCGCGCTCGACGCCGCCCCCGACCACGCCCGCGCGCTTGACGGCCTGGCTCTGGTCGCCGCCACCCAAAGGCGGTACCCTCAGGCTCGCGAGTATCTGCTGCGGCTCCAACAGCTTCAACCCGATGTGGGCGGCGTTTGGCTTCGTAGCGGCGACATTGAACACCGCCTCGGCAATCTCACGCAGGCCCTGGAGGACTGGGAGCGCGCCAGGACCCGTTCCGGGAAGGAACAGGAGTTGCGGGACAAGGCCGAGCGGCGACTCGAGTACTTCGGCCCACAACGGACGGAGCGGGCCCCCAACTCGGCGGCGAAAGCGCAATGGCCAAAGCCCACCAACCACCCCCCATCGTCGTCATCTGCGGAGACGAAGACCACCAGAAATCCGTCGCGCTGACGAAGACACTGGACCACCTCCTCCCGCCGAGCGTCGAGCGCAGTCTCGCCCTCACGCAATATGACGGCGGTCGCCCCGCGGACCAGGGCGGCCCGTCGCTGGCCGCTGTGCTGGAAGACCTCGCCACGCTCCCGTTTCTCGCCGATCGCCGCGTGGTCGTGATCCGCGAAGCCGACGCTTTCGTCACCACCCACCGCGAGAAGCTCGAAAACTACCTGCGCAAGCCCGCGCCGACCGGCAGCTTGATCCTGGAATGCCGGAGCTTTCTCAAGACCACGCGGCTGTACAAAACCGTCGACGCCTGCGGCCAGATCATCGAGTGCAAGAAACTGGTCGGTCGAGCACTGGTCGAGTTTGTTATCACCACGGCGGGGGCGCGCGCGAAACGCATCGACCCAGCCGCGGCGGCCCGCCTAATTGAGCTGGTCGGACAAGATTCCGGCACGCTCGAGGCGGAGATCGAGAAGCTGTCCCTCTACGCCCACGACCGACCCGCCATCACCGAAGCCGACGTTGCCGAGCTCGTCGGTCAGAGCCGCGAGGAAAAGGTCTTCGCCGCGCTGGACGCCGCGGCCGCCGGGCGGCTCAGCGAAGCGCTGCATCTCTGGCATCAGGTGCTGGCGACCGATCCGGAAACCGTGTTCAAGGTCGTGGGTGGTGCGGTTTTCAAGGTCCGCCAGTGGCTCGCCGCCCACCGGCTGCTTGCCCAAGGGAGCACGGTCCGCGAAATCGCTCCCAAAGTCATGATGTGGGGCCGCGAGCGCGACCTTGAATCGCTCCTGCGCCGACTATCCCCGCTCCTGTTGCGCCGTCTGCTCGCCGCCCTGGGGCAGCTCGACACGCAAGCGAAGCTCGGGCTCCGGTCGATAGAAACCGGGATCGAGTTGATGCTCGTCAGGCTGGCGACGGCTGGGTCGTAGCCACTCTGGGTGCCACGGCCGGGTCGGCCGTGAGACACACGCGACCGGCCCCCACACCCCTGCCGATAGAACGGACATGGACGCACTTCGCACGCCACGGATGGCGATGGTCTTCATCGCGCTGGCCGCAACCGGCTGTGCCTGGCTCAATCTGCCGCCTTCCGCACGACAGGAACGAAATCCGCCGGCGGAGGCCGAAGAACCGCCGCAGGTTGTCGACGCCGATTCGTCGGCCACGGAGGGCGATGAAATCGACCAACGGGTGGCCCGATGGGTCGATCGTCTGGATGCTGCGGGGCAGCGCGCGACAACGGCGGAGGATGAGTCCGCCGCGATCAACGGCGCGGCGAGCCTGGCGGCGGACACCCAGGCGGAGCGGGACGCGGACTCAGCACTGGCGCGTCCCAAGCCCCCACAGACCGAGTCGGCACCACCCCAGTCCATTCCGGCTCCCGCTTCGCAGCCCGGACCGCCGGCAGCACCAGAACTTGGCCCAATAGAGGTGCGAAGCACGCCGCCCGGGCGCGAGCTTGCCGTGGTTAACCCTCCGGAACCGGTCGTAAACGCACCCACGGTCGCCCCGGGTGCCCCCACCTCGCTCGCCGACGTGCTCGAACGGCTCAGCCCGGCCGCCGATGACTCGTTCCGCGAGCAAGTCGATCGCCGGATGATGTGGGTCGTCGCGGGCGACTACGAACGTGCCCGCCAGACGTTGAAGCTGGTTACGGCCGAGCAGCAGGAACTCGCCGCCCGCTTCGTCGAGGCGTGGATCGTGATCCGCGAGGGCCATCTCGGCGATCCCGCCGGCGCGGCGCAGGCCGCCGCCCGCGAGTTGGGGCAGTTGCAGGCCGCCCTTGGACGACTGAGTGATTTGCGCGTCCCGGTGGTGAAGATCTGCAGCGCCGTGTACGGCTACGGGCAGTATGAAGCCCTCAACCCCCCCCGCTTCAACGCCGGTGTGCCCAGCGAATTCGTCCTGTACTGCGAGGTCGGCGATTTCGTGAGCGAGGAGCACGACGACGGTTACTTCACCACCCGTTTCGACCTGACCACGACCATTCTCAACCACGCCGGCGACGCCGTGCTGGAGCTCAAGGACACGAACATCGTCGATCGCTGCCGCAACCGCCGGCGCGACTGCTTCATTCCGCGTCTGGTTCGCCTGCCGGCGACGCTGTCGCCCGGGCACTACGTGGCCAAAGTGACCGTCGTTGATAAGCTCGGCCAGAAGGTCGCCCAAGAACGGGCGGCGTTTCAGATGGTGGCGCGGCCCTGAGACGCCGAAGGTAAACTCGAGCGCAGATATCTCGCCCCATCCGACCCTGGGATCAAACGGCGGGTTTCGCCTGCGCCAGCCTGACGGGCGGGCAAAGTCGGGATTACTATTCTCTCGCGCACGGCGGTGTGCTTGCGAACGCCCGCGCAGGCTTGGAATCCTTGGGGTGAACTTTGCGAAAACGCCGTATCTGGATCGCGACTGCCGCGTGTGCCTGTGGAGCGATTCTATGGCCGGTGCTGAATCGGCTCACGTGTCACCCGGACGAGACTGTGATCCTGCTCATGCCGCCCGTTCTCGGGTCCATGTTGTGGTGGGGTTGGCCAATTGTGCGCCGGACGCCAGCGTGGAAGTACGTTGCCTACGCTGTGGTGCTGACGCTCGTGCTGACCGCGGCCGAAGGGCTGGCGGCGCACATGGCCCGAGGCCGGCTGTTGCTGGGCGAAGTTTTCTGGGCGCTGTACTTCACGGTGGCCTGGCGCATGGCCTGGGCGGTGTGGGCGCGCACTGTCGGGCGCTGGGGTGAGCCCTACAGACGGTGGAGCCGCCGGGCGAGCCGCGCC
>JAGVEP010000241.1 GCA_020058145.1 Phycisphaerae bacterium
CCTCGCGTTTCAGCAAGCCTTCTTCTTCCTGGGCGAGCGCGGCGTGGCGTTGTTCCAACTCCTGGGCCCGCGCGGCCAGCTCCGCATCACGCCGGCGAAAGCGCTCTTCCTCGTGGGTAAAACTCTCGCGCCACTGCGCGGCCTCACGCCCACGGGCCGCGAGCGCCGCCTCGTGGGCGCGCAGTTGATCGTCCTCCTCAGTTAACCGCTGCCGCTCCTGGTCCACGGTCTCGCGGCGTTGCTGCAACTCCGCCTCATGCTGGGCGAGTGCCGCGGTCCGCTCTTCGAATTCCTTGGCGCGGGCGGCCAGCGGGGCGCCCTGCTCGCGCAGCTCACCCTCCAGCCGCTCGAGTTCCGCCCGCTCGTGCGCGCATTGCTGCGTGCGGGCAGCCAGGTCGGCGTTGCTCTTCTCCAGGTCGGTCGTTTGCGTTTGGAGTTCCGCCCGGCGCTGGGCAAGCTGGACCGCGGTCTGGGCGAGTTCCGCCTGCTGCTGGTCGAGAAGCTCCGTCTGCGCACGCAGGAGTGCCTGCATCTGCCCGAGTTCTGCGCATAGCTCTCCGGCCCGCCCAGAAAACGTGGACAACCTGGTCGCAAAATCCTGCGGCAGGTCCACGTTTGTTGTCTTCGGGGCGGGAGTCGCGGATGGCGGCGAGTCTTTTCGGGACTGAGCAGGCATCGGGGCGCTTCCTAGCGGTATATCGGCTCGCCGGGCGCGCTCCAATACTCTCCGGACGGCGCGGCCAGCGAACGTCCGATAGAACGCGGGCCGCTGTTCACGCACGGCGCCCATTCGCGGCGCTGTGGACGTAACCCAATACATGCTCTCTAATTGCGACTTTCCCGGTATGTCGGTAGGCGACCGCCGGGGTAGAGCGAGTCAGGTGGAACGGTAGCCCGATGATGCGCGACCATAGGCCCCCGCCGGATGAGGTTCGTTCCTCCGTGGCTCGCACGGAGACAGCCGCCGCCGCCGCGCCCGGCGATGTCCCCGAGGCTGAGCTGCGCCGGGCCCTACACCGCGTCGCCGACGAGATTGCCGACTATCTGGCGCAAATCCGGCAGTATCCGGTCATTCCGAAGATCACCCCGGGTGCGGTTCGAAGACGCCTGCCGGAGTCTCCGCCGCTGGAACCTGAGCCGCTGGACCGCATTCTCGACGATTTCCGGGGGCTGATTGCCCCGAATACCACGCATTGGGGTCACCCCGGTTTCATGGCGTATTTCCCCGCCGCCGGCTCCGGGCCCGGCATTCTAGGCGAGGCGCTGGCCGCTGCTGTGAATGTCAACGCGATGCTTTGGCGTACCGGACCGGTTCAGACGGAGCTGGAAGAACACGCCTGCGACTGGCTGCGGCAGATGCTCGCCCTGCCGGCGGAGTTCCGCGGGCACATCAACGACACCGCCTCGGTCAGTTCATTGCTGGCGCTCGCCGCGGCCCGCGAGCGTACCGGCGGCTTGGACATCCGCCGGCGCGGTATGGCCGGCCGCTCCGACCTGCCGCCGCTGACCGTGTATTGCAGCGATCAAGCCCATTCCTCGATCGACAAGGCGGCGCTCACGTTGGGCTTCGGGCTCGAGCATCTCCGCCGGATCGACAGTGACGACGCGTTTCGAATGCGGATCGACTTGCTGGAACAGGCCATTGCGGCGGACAAAGCCGCGGGCCGCCGGCCGGTCGCGGTGGTCGGCACGCTCGGGACGACCTCGACCACCTCGATCGACCCGCTGCGCGAGCTGGCTGCGATTGCCCGCCGCGAAGATATGTGGTTCCACGTTGACGGGGCCTACGCGCTGTCCGCGGGTATCTGTCCGGAGTTCCGTCCGCTCATGGAAGGGGTCGAAGCGGCCGATTCGATCGTGACCAACCCGCACAAGTGGCTGTTCGTGCCGGTGGATTGCTCGGTGCTCTTTGTCCGCGATCCCAGTATGCTCCGCCGCGCGTTCTCGATCATCCCCGACTATCTCCAGACCCCCGAGACCGGCGTGACGAACCTGATGGACTACGGCGTGCAACTCGGCCGCCGCTTCCGGTCGTTGAAACTGTGGATGGTGCTGCGGGCGTTCGGCGTGCGCGGCTTGCTGGAGCGTATTCGCTATCACTGCGCGTTGGCCCAGCGTTTCGCCGCGTGGGTCGATGCCGAGCCCGGCCTGGAGCGTGTGGCCCCGGTGCCGTTCGGCACGGTTTGCTTCCGCGCGGTACCGCCGGGCATGGCTGAGGAGCCGCAGGATCAGCTCAACGAGCGGCTGTTGACGGAGATCAACGCGGCGGGGCCCATTTTCCTCTCCCACACGCGACTGCGCGGCCGGTACGTAATCCGGCTCACGGTCGGGAACCTCCGCACGACCGCGGAGGATATTGAGCAGGCGCAGCGGCTGATTCGGGAATCGTGTCAGCGACTGTGGTAAGCGCCCGCGCGGCGGGCGATGCAGGTTTCGCAGGCCAGTGGAGATGGCGTCGACGTGAAACCGGCCGCACGAAAAGCCCTGATCCTCGGCGGGGTGGCGATCATCGTGATCGCCGGGCTGGCGGCGTATGCGCGCCATCTGACCAGACCACGTGAGTACGAGTTGAAATCCGCCACGATCACAAGTCTGGAATTCGAGCGCCAGGGTGAGCGGATCGTCAGTGCCCGCGGCGTGCTCGAATTCGTCCATCCCAGGAGCGGACAGACGATGAGCGTGACCGGCACGATCCCGGCAGATTGCCCGATCTTCGTGGACGGCGCCCCGGCCCAGCTTCCCGACCTCCGCGTGGGCGATCAGGTCGCCGTGCGCGGCACGGTGTTCGCGGACCGCACCATCACCCCACAGTGGGTTCGCGTACAGCGCAGCAGCGCTGCCCGCCAGGATTCCGCTTCCGCTCCAAGCACACAAAACCGCTGATGTGCCTCGTCCGTGCCCGCCGGAGGGGTACTACCCGACCCCTGCGGTGGCCGCGCGCGACATGCGCGCCAGTTCCGTGCGGGACCGGCGGATGCGGTTCAGCCAGGCCTTCCCCTGCGTCCGGAGCACCTGTTTCAGAAGTTCAGTGAACTGCGGATCGAAATGCCGGCCGGCTTCGTTGCCGATGAGCTCGGCCGCCGTGGCCATATCGACCGCGTGGCGATGCGGCCGTTCGCTCGTCAGGGCCTCGAAACATTCCGCCACGGCCAGTAGGCGCGACCCGATCGGAATGGCCGCCCCGGACAGCCCGAGCGGATAGCCCGTGCCGTCAAAGTGCTCGCGGAGGTAACGGATGATCGCGATTTCGGTCTCGAAGACGCGCAGCGGCTCAAGGATGCGGCAGGTTACCAGCGGCACCTGGCGCACGACCGCCGCCTGTTCCTCGGTGAGCGCTGCCGTGCTCTGCAACACGCGGTCGGGGACGCCGATCTTGCCCAAATCATGGAGCATCGCCGCGTTGGCCACGGCGCTGCGGAGCGGTGCCGGCAGGTTGGCGGCTTCGGCCAGGCCGGTGACATAGAATGTGGTATTGCGCGAATGCCAGGCGCTGAAGCGGTCGCGGGCTTCCAAGGCCTGCACGAGCGCCCAGACACTCTGCAGGCACAGTTCCTTGGCTTGCATGTTCAGCGACACAATCTGCTTGCGAAGCCGTCCGACGTCCTCTTGCTCGAGCTCGACGGTGGTGCCCAGCGCACCGATGTCGTCCGAGCAGGCTACGCTGTTGCGCCCCCGGCGTTTGGCCAGGTACAGCGCCTGGTCGGCCAAATCGATCAAGTCACCGACCGCCAGCACCCGCGCGTCACTCGTCGCGCACACCCCGATCGAGGCCGTCACGGTAAGCTGGGGGTGGTGTGCCACGCGCACTGTGTCGGCCAGCGTCCGGCCGATGCGCTCGGCGAGCTGCATGGCGTCGTTGAGGCTTGTTTCGGGGCAGACGACGGCGAATTCCTCCCCGCCGTAGCGGGCCACGATGTCCGTGTCGCGGACCATGCGCAACAGGTGACAGGCCGTGCCTTGCAGCACCAGGTTGCCGGTCTCGTGCCCATAGGTGTCGTTGACGGCCTTGAAGTGGTCCAGGTCAAGCATCAGCATGGCGACGCCGCCGCCGTAGCGATTCGTGCGGGCGAACTCGCGTTCCAGCAAGTCGCGGAACTGGGCGTGATTCCACAACCCGGTCAGGCCGTCGGTCAGGGCGGCGCGGCGCAGACGCTCCTGCAAGTGACTGATTCGCAGGCCGTTCCGCACCTGGGCAATCAGCTCTTCGGCGTCGTAGGGTTTGACCAGGTAGTTGTCGACGCCGGTATTCAGAGCGGTGTTCTTGACGTCGCGATCCGCACAACCGGTGATCACCACGAAGTAGGTCGTGTCGAGGGTGGGGTCGGCGCGGACCTGGCGGCAGAGCTCCGTGGCGCTCATGCCGGGCAGCATCATGTCACAGACGACAACACGCGGGCGGTGGTGACGAACCTGCGTCAGCCCCGCTTCGGCATCCTCGGCCGTGATGGCGCTGAAGTGCTGATCGAGCATCCGCCGAAACAGCAGCGCGCGCTGATCGGCGTCGTCCTCGATGATGCAGACGTCTACGGGCTCCGGTCGCACGTCATGTCCGCCTTTCGTTGTCCCGCGAGAGGGTGCACGCGACGGCCCAAGCTGTCCCCCACCGCGCGGGGCGGGGGCTCACCAGAGTCGGCCTCCGGCGGGTCGCGCTGCACGGCGGGCCACACGTGGGCCCGCATGCCTTATCTCAAGTGTGCGAAACATTGTGCCGCCCTGAAAGGCGAGCGCGCGTGGAAATCTGGCTACAATTTCCGGATTGTGATTCCGGACAGGCACACCGGGGCGATAAAGTATGTGGCGTGGTGCGGCTGGAGTTCGGCCCCACCAATTCGTGCGCATGAACCGGCGAGTTTTCGGGCGTTGAGGCCTTATGACCCAGGACAGCTTTACACGCGTGACCCTCGCGACCTTGCGGCGGATGAAGTCTGCGGGCCGCAAGATCGCCATGTTGACTGCCTACGATTATCCGACCGCGGTGCTGGCACAAGCGGCCGGCGTCCACAGCCTGCTCGTCGGGGATTCCCTGGCGACGGTGCTACTCGGACATCCGAGTACCCGGCCGGCGCCGCTCGCTGTGATGCTGGTGCTCGCCGAGGCCGTGCGGCGCGGGGCGCCGCAGGTCTACCTCGTCGGCGATATGCCGTACGAGGCCCTGGCCGGC
>JAGVEP010000400.1 GCA_020058145.1 Phycisphaerae bacterium
AGACGGTGCGCGTTCGCTGCGTCACCACCCCGGACAAGGCCCAGAAAGTCCTGCTCAACCGCCTCGGCCTACGCCTGCCGCAACCCCTGCGGTACCTGGCGGAGGTTGCGAAAATGTAGTGGAAACTCCTACGAGAAAGCGGCCCTGGCGCCACGGCCAAGGCTGATTCTGCCTCATAGCTGTTCAACTTGGGTTAGGACGCCTCACTGGCCCCCTTTGCCGCACACATTTCGACAATTGGGCGGCGTGTTGTCGCCGGGGTCGTTGGCGGACCTCGACTTGAAGCGTCGCAAGCCTCCGAAGCACAGGCAGGCGAGTTGGTTTTCGGGGTTTCCCGCGGCCGATGTCTATTTAGGCGTGTCGTGACTGCCACTTCCCGAAAAGTACCGCGGCGCCTATGGTGGTAGGGACGAGCGCAGCATGCACCTGCTCAGAGAGCGCCCATGCCCACACGACGTTTGTTCTGCGTTATGGTCGGCCTGGCACTGCTGTCTGCCGGAGGCTGCTCGCGGGACAAAACGACGCCTCCCAAGCCGGCCGCCAAACAGGCCGATGGCTCCTGGCCGAACATCGTCCTGATTTCGATCGATACCGTCCGGCGCGACCACCTCGGGTGTTATGGCTACCCGCGCCAGACCACTCCGCACATCGACCGTCTGGCGTCCGCAGGCGCCGTCTTCGAGAACATGGTCAGCAGCGCGTCGTGGACGCTCCCGGCCCATGCCGCCATGCTCACCGGCCTGGCCGATACGGTCCACGGGGCGCTCGATACTGACCGCAAGCTGACCGAGGACCGGGAGACATTGGCCGAGCGGCTCAAGGCGGTCGGCTACACCACCGCCGGCTTCTTCTCCGGCCCCACGCTCCACCCCGCCTACGGACTGGGGCAGGGCTTCGATACATACGTCGACTGCACGGCCTACCCGGAGCTGAGTGCCGCATCTGCCGAGCAGGGCAAGGGCATCGAGGTTGGCGGCCCGCTTCAGGTGGCCGCGATGCACGACGTGAGCAGCCCGCGCGTGTACGCCGCCTTCCAGGCTTGGATGAATGAGCCACACCCGCGGCCGTTCTTCCTGTTCCTGCACTTCTATGACCCGCATTTCGATTTCATCCCGCCGCCGCCCTACGACACCATGTTCGATCCCAACTACCAGGGCACGGCGACGGGCCAGAACTTCATTTTCGACGACCAGATCAATGCCCAGATGCCGCGGCGCGACCTCGACCACCTCATCGCGCTTTACGACGGCGAGATCGCCTGGACCGACGCGCACGTGGGCAAAGTCCTCGACGACCTCGACGCCGCGGGCCTGCGAGATTCCACGCTCGTTGTGCTCCTCGCCGACCACGGGATCGAGTTCTTCGAGCACAACGGCAAGGGGCACCGGCACACGCTCTTCGATGAGCTGATTCGCATCCCGTTCATCCTGCGCTATCCAGGCCACGTCCCGCCCGGCCAGCGGCACAGTCCCCAGACCCGCATGATCGACGTCGTGCCAAGCGTGCTTGATCTGGTCGGCTTGCCCGCGGCCAAGAACGTGATGGGACAAAGCGTGGTCCCGGTGATCGAGGGCGGCAAGCTGGCGCAGGACAACCTGGCGGTCAGCGAATTGTTCTCGTTGGGCCGCGCGTTCCGCTCCTTCCGCCGACTCGATCGCAAGCTCATCCGTCAGGAACCCACCGGCAAGGCGCTAGTGTTCGATCTTCAAGCTGATCCCGGCGAGCACACGCCGCTGGGGGACTCGAGCAACGTCCTCGTGCCGGCCGCGCGACGCGACGCCGACCAGGGCAGCCAGTGGCTAGTCGACTTCCTGAAGCAGGTGCCGCGCAGCACCGGCGGCCCGGAACTGCCCGACAAAGTTCGCAAACAGCTCGAAAGTCTGGGATACTTGCGCGGCAAGGAGTGACGTGAGCAAGCGCACCAAGCCGACCGCGAAAACAACGGACATACCGCCTCGGCCGCCGGCCAGCCGGTGGCGCGACGCACTGATTTTGAGCCTGATCGTGCTGGCGGGGTTGGCGCTGCGGGGGGCGTACCTGGCGGAGTTGGTGCACAAGCCGGACTACGATTCGCCCCTCTGCGATGCCCTGTACAACGACTACTGGGCGCGCGGTCTCGTGACCGGGGATTGGACGCCGCCGGCCGGGCAGGTTGATCCGCAGATTCAGACGACGCCCTACTTCCGCCCGCCGGGCTACGTGTATTTCCTGGGCGCGGTGTATTGGGTGACCGGGCCGGGCTACCTCGGACCCCGGCTGGTCCAGATGGTGCTCGGCCTGGTGAACATCGTGCTCGCCTTTTTTGTTGGCCGCGCGGTGTTCCATCGCGTGGTCGGGCTGATCGCAGCCGCCCTCGTCGGGGGGTACTGGGGACTCATCTATTTTGAAGGTGAGTTGCACCCCAAAGCGCTGCTCGTGGCACTCCTACTGCTGCTCGTGCTGGTGCTACACGGTTGGGTGCGGCGGCCAACGCTGTGGCGCGCGGCACTGGCCGGCTTCCTGCTGGGCCTTGTCGCGCTGCTGCGGTCGAATGTGCTGCTGTTCGCGCCGCTGCTGCTCATCTGGGTCGC
>JAGVEP010000203.1 GCA_020058145.1 Phycisphaerae bacterium
ACCGCGGCGGCCGCGCGGACGAGGGCGGGCAGGCCATGTTGCTGGAGGGGACGTTCCTGATCGAGCGCCCCGGGCGGTTGGCACGCGAGGAGGGACGGGCGAAATTCGTATTCCTCGCGGACGGGACCAACGCCGCGCCGCGCACGATGGAGATTCTGCCGAATCAGCTCCTTGAGATGTTGGAACGGGAGGCGGAAGCCGGTTTCAGCGAGTTTGTCGTCTCCGCCGAGGTGACACGCTATAAGGGCGCGAACTATCTGATTTTGCGCAAGATCCTGCGGCGGGTGGGGCACGGGAATCTGGCGCCGTGAAGATGGGGGAAATGAACACGGTGTGTTAATCCAGGAAATATAGCGAAACGCGCATGTCATTTTATTTCCTGTCAAGGCCCAACAGGTTGTGCCGTGCGACCGCTGGACCGGAAGATCTTGTAGCTAGGCAGTTATGAACAGCTATTGACAGGGTTTCACATGGAGCGGCCTGTTAAAATCGGTAAGCATTTCGTTACACAGTCCAAGAATATGTGATATGCTTCGGGGGTCCTGCTGGTGAGTATACGGGGGTGAAGACGAGCGGCAGGACGACCCGATCAGGTTTGCAGACAGTGAAGCGCGGATCCCGGTCGGCTCGGCGGTTCACGGATGAGCCGCACACGACCGTCGCGCATCGGCACGGCAAGGAAGCCCTGCCGATGCCTCCACTTTCTGAGGCAAGAAAACAGTACTACGAGATTTGGGCGGCTACACGATTCGACGTCCACTGCCATCGGCAGGATCGCGCAATCCACGCTGGATGGCCCCCTCGCTCGAAACCCACTCCCCTTCGGACGTCAATCTGGGCCGCCTACTTTCTTGCGCTGCGGCGACCGGCGGTCAGGGCGGTAGCCGGTTAGAGCGGTTTCAATAAGGTCCCGGCGTCGCGCGGGAGGGCGAGGCTCCGGCCGAGCCACGGCTCGCCAGGAGGCTCGCCCTCCCCAGGCAGCAGACCATTCTTGAGGCTGTTCTAGGACGCGTTCCAGTGCGCACGCAGGTCGAGCAGGCGCCGCGAGTACGAGTGCTGCTCCGTGACGTGCCGCCGGGCGCGGTCCGCGAGTTGCTGGGCGACATCGGGGGTCTTCGCCAGCGACGCCAGCCCCCGGCGCAGGTCGGTGAGGTCCCCAAACGGCAGAAAGTGTTGGCCGCTACGCAGCACGCCGGCGAGTTGCGGGTCCAGTGACCGTCCACTGGGGCTGTGCAGCCAGACGGGGCATCCGCTCCCGGCCGCGTGCAGCAGAGCCGGGCCGAGCGGGTCAAATTGTCCGGCGAAAACCCAGGCCCGCGGCCGCAGCGTGCTCCCCCGTTGCAGCAGTTCGAACCAGCCGGTCGCCAGCGGCTTGAACCGGCGGGCGCCGAAATCCTCCCAGTTGTAGCCGAGCGTGAGCACCTCCAGCGGCTGGTCGGCGAGCCCTTGGGCAACTTGCTCGGCAATGACGCCGGGGATGAGCACCCGTTCGACGAGCTTAAGGAACCAGTCGCGGAGCTGCGGGTCGGTGAGCTCGATGCGGGACTCGCGTTCGCCGCGCACCAGTAGCTTGGCGGGCTCGCGGATCAGCGGCGTGGCCCAAGATTGCGCGGCGAGCGCCCGCAGTTGCGTCCACAGCAATTGGTGCGTGCCGTGGGTGATGCCGTGGGCCCGGGCCTCCGCCGCAGGCCGGTCGGCGACAAAGACCAGCGCTGCATCAGCCGGGTCGTTTGCGGCGTCGTCCGGCTTAGCTTCGCAGGCCCAGTACCAATCGTGGATCACGGATGCAGACACGCCGGCTTTGCGCAGTGCGGCGTGAATGAGCGGCGAGGCGGCCAGATACAAGACCCCGTCCTCGGGCTGGTCGATCGTGGCCATCGACTCGGTTAGCACCCAGACACACGATCGCCCCGGCGGCGCGACAGGCAGCCAAGCGCGCGGATGATTGAGACAGATGGTGAGCGCTGGGCTGAAGTCAGCGAGCTGCCGGCAGTGACTGAGCGGATGCACATTGCCCGGAGCGTCGAGCAGGCGGGACAACACTGGCCATCCGAGCGACTCTGCGGCTCGGCGCAAGCTGCGGGTCAAGGCATGCGTGGCGGTGTCCGGACCGAGCGCGAGGATCGCAAAACGCGCCAGCGGTGCGAGCGTCGCGGGCGCGCGGGGCGCGGCACGGGCTTGCAACTCCTGCAATTCGGCGTCCCGCTGGGCCTGGATGGTCGCGAGAACGCTCTCGCACATAGTGCGCAGCTCCGCGATGCGCGGCTCGGCGGCCAGATTGGGCAACACGATGTCCCCAGGCGGCAAGAGGCCCGGCTGCTCCGTCAGGCGCTGTTCGAGAAAAGCCGCGGCGCGCCCCGGCGGTACGAAAATGCAACGCCCGCGGGCGATGGCCTCGGCGTAATCCTGCGTGCGCAGCACCGCGGCCAGCACCGGGAGGTCGCTTTCCAACACGAAGACGGCGGCGTAGGGCGGCAGACGTTCCAGCAGCACGCGCAATTCGGCTCCACAGCCCAGGCACGGCAGTGCCGGGTTCTTGCCCGCCGGATTGAACTGGTCGAGCAACGCACGGGCACGGGTTAACGGGGCGGCCGAACCGCCGAGCCAGGTCGGCGGCTGATTGGGCGTTTCGAGCCGCCAGGTGGCCAGCCCGTCGAGCGCGAGCGCCGGCCGCCAGGCGCTGGGCAGGGTCACACGCTCGAGTTCGGCCGCCAGCAACGGCTGCTCGGCGGCGAGAGCTTTCAGATTTCGCGTCCAGACGGCCGGGTCGAGGACCGCCGGCCGAAGTGCGTCGAGGAGGGCGAGATTGGGTGCTGCGTCCGCACGACTCATGCCGATTCCCTGTACGTTCGACGGCGTGCATCATAGCGTCCGTCGCCGCGGTCCGCGGCCCATGCTTGACGGGCGCAGGCCAATCGTTTATCGCATGGCCAACGATGGAGGAATCGACATGAGCGACCAAGCGACGAGGCGACGGAGCGACGGAG